>JBNKHS010000289.1:0-5896 GCA_050290485.1 Promineifilaceae bacterium (SeqCode)
TGTTCTCCAGCAACAATATCATCCTCAAGAAGAACCGCACCGCTGGTTAGCAAAACGGCCGTTTCATTATCCGTCACAAATTGCGGGTTCAGCGCAGAGACAGGTAGACGTTCCCCCGTTTCTGAATTGTAAAAGCCTAGTTTAATGTCATATTTTCCTGGACTTATGGTTTGTGTAGCAATGTGTACATCCCATGAAACTTCTGTTTGTGTTTCCGTCGCCATAATTGGTTCTTCAGATATAGGTCCGTCAGACTGAAATACGATATTCCCTTGCTCATCAAGAAAAAAGACAAAGAGGTGGAATTTTTCATCCAATATGGCGAGAGGACGCCAGCGCGATTGAAAAGTAAAGCCTTCTGCTGAAGGATTTATTTCGTAGCTTAACAACTGGATACGATTGCCAATAGCCACTGCTTCCCGCGATAGATCGTTCAATTCTGCATAGCTGCTTAATTCAGCAGGAAGCGTTGATAGTTCTGCTGTAGTTGATTCGTTGGTGGTCATTGGGGTGCGTGTTGGTGGCGAGTCTACACTTTGTGGTGCACCAACCTGAGTTGAAGGGTTAGAAAGGACAGCAATGATGCCTACAAGCGTAAATATGAAGAGGAAGGCAGCAACGGCCGTTCCAGCAAACTTCCATAAATTGCCAATCGCTTGGCGCGATAATCCTTTCGATTCATGTTGTGTCAACAGACGCTGACGCAGTTGGTTTTTCGCATCTGTGGGTAAGTCAGGCGCATACGGCCGTATCTCTGGATTTTCCAGTTCTGTGATTAAATGTTCAAATTGAGTCAGGTCTTGGTCTTTAGAGTTCATAAGAAATCTCCCCGGTGACACCCATCGCTTCTAGTTCTATTTGTAACTTTTTTAAGGCACGATGGAGGCGCACATAGGCATTGTTTGTCGAACAGTCGAGCACTTCGGCGACTTCTTCACCCGTTAATGCTTCAAAGTAGCGCAGTTGAATGACTTCGCGCTCTTTGACTGAGAGTTGCTGTAGGGCTTGGTGTATCTCTTGGCGGTGTTGGTCCTGCAAAACGGCCGTTTCCGTAAAACGCATCTCAGTCGTAATGGTACGCTTCCATGGTGTTAACCATTTTCGCTTACGTTGTTGGCTAATGGCTTCATTGCGGGCAATGCGGTAGAGCCAAGCAAGCGCACTTTTGCCTTGCCATTCATAGGACTGAATGTGTCGCAACGCTTTTTCAAAGGTTACGGCCGTAACATCCTGGGCCCACGCTTCATCCAATAGCAGCCGATAGGCATACCGGTAGATGCGATCAACGTACTGGTCATATATTTTGCCGAATGCATTAGGGTTAATTCGTGCCTGTGCGATCAAATGTTCATCGTTATCAAGCATAGTAATTCCTTTTCATTAAAAAGTATGGATATCCATTGTTGCCTGATTAACGTATGACGGGGAAAAATCTTACAAAATAGTTCATTGTAAGTTGTAAATGGTAAATGGCTAACTCATACATTAACCATTTACCGTTTACTGTTAACCGTTAACTATTTTCATTTTGTGCTTCATAAAATGCAACGATTTTGCTAAAAACTTCAGTTTCTTCACGATTTTCTGGGCTGTCGAGGACTTCGGCTACATCATCTTGTGAACGCCGTTGTGCTGGCCAATCTGCTTGTGAAGCGACACGCAATGCGATTCGTGCAGCCAAAGCCGCAGCTTCGCGCAAACTACGAATCTCGATCTTATCCAATGTGTCAAACCGTGTATGTCCGTAGCCGCGTCCTGTGGTGCGTCCGCTTAAATTGCCAACACCACCAGTAGGAACTCCGGCTAACAAGAATGGATAATGATCAGAAAAGGCATTAACAGATTGTTTGACTTGATAGGGCAAATTCATCTCATCTGACCAATCCTCGAAAATCGATTCAAGATCATCCCACATATTGAGTTCAATATCTTTTTGCGCCAGTACACCAGCGGAGTCTAAATTGAGGTAGAAACGGATATTGTCTAATTCTGCTTCATGTTCTTTTGCATATTGATGGGAACCTAACAACCCAATTTCTTCGACACCCCAAAGGGCAAAACGGATAGTGCAGGGTAAATCTTGGGCATATTTGCTCAAGACACGAGCCGCTTCTAAAACGGATACGGAGCCAGAAGCAGGGTCGCCCGCTCCTTGAGAAATGTCATGGCCATCATAATGGCTGCCCAGCATAATAATTTGGTCTGCATTTTCGTTGCCTTGCAACTCGCCGATGATGTTCCAAGAAATCATGGGTTCGATTTCATCATTGCTGGTAATGCGTATTTTGACTTCGCCATGTTTTTTGATGAGGCGTTGCAGGTAAGTGCCATCTTCGTAGGAAAGACCTAGCGCAGGAGCGTGCCCTGCATATTCACCTTCGCCGATGCCGCCAGTGACGACACCGTAACCGGGATAATGATTGACGAAGAGAAAACCAACGGCACCTGCTAAAAGGGAACGGCCGTATTTCTCATTTCTGTGGATCCAACGTTTGCTTCCATTCGGCCGGACTTCGCTGGTGGCCAACACAATTTTGCCTTCAATTTCCTCTGCACGTGCATCAAAATCTTCTGGTGCACCATCACCCATGTCCACCAAGACTGCCTCAAGATTGGCGGCAGGGGAGTGCGGCAAACTGATGCAGGGGATTTCCTTTTGAATAGGGCTTAAAACTTCTAATTTGGCTGCACCACGGCGCCAACCAAGATAGGGAATTTCTTCGACAGTTACAGTCAGTCCGTATGATTCTAGCGTTTTTTGCAGAAACTGTGCGGCTAATTTTTCGCCTTCAGTGCCGCCAAAGCGAGAGCCGAACTCATCGGTTAAGGTCGCAAGATTATCCCAGATTTCATTTGATGTATAAATATCACCAACGATTTTTTGATCAATGGATAGATAGGGGTTTGTGCTCATTTACGCTTCTCCTCAAAGGTCATGATTATTTATTAGGAGGGAGTGTAACTCAAGTTGGCGCTTGGGAAAACTGTATTTTGTAAAAATGTCTGACTGCATGCGAGAATTTACGAGAGGCACAGAGAGCACAGAAAACGCAAAGAAAATACACCGTGCTTTTGTATCGAATTTGAGGAAAGCTATTTAATCTACGGGAGCAGGCAGATGTTGTGAGGTTAATTCTTTTAGCAGGGCAATACAGCCTTTCTCTACATCTTCACCCCAAATATTAGTTCCAATAGCAATCCCAAAATCTGCATCAGGAGCAATTAAGACAACCACGAAAAAAGTGTCCGCACTACCTGTATGCACGCTCACTTGATGCCCCATAAATTCCTGAATACCCCATCCCAGCCCATGAGCGCCATCCTTTTTTGTGTGTAAAAATTGGATGGATTCGGGATGAAGGATGGTTGGCTGTCCGCGCAACCCGAGTAAATTGGCTTGTAACCATCGGGGATAACCGTGAAAGTTGACGTAAACATCGCCAGCGGGAGCAATAGACGGTGGCAGTTCATATCCGTCATTTGGATCATGCGGAATAATCTTACCCGCGACAATTTGGTGTCCCCAAGGCTGATGGGGATCTGATTTGGCAGGCCAGCCAAAACCAGCATCGAGTTGCAGCGGCAGAAAAATGCGTTCTTGCATTAAATCTTCCCATGACTGCCCAGTTATACTTTCAAACATGGCTGTTGCTACACAATAACCAGCATTTGAATATTTGAATTCGGAATTGGGCTCGATGACAGGTGGTTGGCTTAAGACATGAGCCGTAAATTGGAGACGTTGGGTGACCGGATCGTCACTCATTTCTGGCAGGCCTTCAAACTCCTCATCTTCTTCATAAGGTTGTAGCCCAGCCATATGGCGTAAGAGTTGCTCGATGGTGATGCCTCTTAGTTTTTGATGAATATTGAACTCAGGGAAGGCTTGGCTGACTGTCGTTTGCCATTGTAGAAGATTTTCTTCAACGAGGGAGGCAATAACAGATGTGGTCATTGCTTTGGCACAAGAGCCAATATGGAAGTAGTCGTTGATAGTTACGGCCGTATCGTCTCCCCATTTGCGTACGCCAACAGCTGTTTGCGACACTATTTCGGTAGAAGTGAAGAGATTGACAGCCAATGCCGGCAGTTGATATTGATGCTGGTATTTTTCAATGAGCGATTGAAATTCTTCGGGATTCATAAATTATCTCCTGTGTAAGGGCAATTTACTTTGCAATTTATCGGGTGGTGTTTGGATAATAAGCTACTGTGATTCCTGCTGGTTGGGCAGATACGGCCGTTTCTTGATTTTTAATTGATAATGCATCCATCTCTTCTAATAGTGCCCCCATTTTTTGTTTGAAATGCTCAAACTCATTCGGTGTCAAATAGAGCGTCGAGCGCCACAGCAAACCGTTTTCTTTTGCAGGCGCGGCTTGCGGTGAAAAAATGCCTGCTTGTACACTTTGTTTTATTTCCTTGCGTGTTAGGTCAAATAAGGATTGTAACAATATATCAATTTCTTCATCCGGATGTTCAGATTCAGAGAGCAGATGGCTGCCGATTTGATAATTATATGCACGTGCCTGGTATGTTTTTTCGATGATACCGGAGACGATTCGTGTTTCAACGACATAAATCAACTCTTGTTCTTCCAATTGTCTGATGTGGTAATAAAGTTTGGTTGGTTCCCACTCCAGCTGAGCAGCTAATGTTTTGACAGTTTGGGGAGCAACCAATTTTTTAATAATTTCGAGGCGAATAGGTGTAGCCAATGCTTTGAGTTGCTTGGCAGTTTCAATTGTATACGTTGTTTCGATTGTGGTTTGTTGAGACATAGCTTAGTATATAAATAATTGCATCATTTTAATATTTTACAATGATGCAATTATATTAAGTGATTGATTGAGGTTTGTCAATAAATTGCTAAAAATTAAGATTGGGGGGCGTTTGCCAAAGGTAATTCAGGCAGGGATGAATATGAAGTATCTTCAGATGAAGGATCTTCCCAAATGGATAAGCGCAATTTAAACAGAGCTCCACCCAAGGCACTATCTTCGATAGTAAGTTGCCCGCCGTGAGCTTCGGTAACCATTTTGCAAAAGGTTAATCCCAATCCAGCACCACGTCGTTCGTGACCTTTGATTTGGGCAAACTTCTCAAAGATGCGCTGGCGATCACCAAGGGGAATTCCTGGACCACTGTCAGCAATAGCAATTGTGATCTGTTCTTTATCAGTGCGAATGGTGATATTGATTGTCCCTTCGTCTGGGGTGAATTTAAGGGCATTAGAGATAAGATTATTGACAACGCGGTGGATTAATCGTTTATCGGCACGAATTAACGGCCGTTTGGAATCATGAGTCAATGTCAGGGTTTGCTTATGTGTGCTGGCAATGATTTGTAACTCTTCTACCCGTTCTTGAACTAGTCGAATGGGATCAAAAGAGGACTCAACCAGCTGTAGTTTTCCTTCTTCTAACTTCTCTACATCAAGCAGATCATTGATCATGAATAAAACGTCATTGCCTGATTTGGTCAGATTAGAGAGCAGTTTTTTTTGTGTATCGTTGAGCGTCCCGATATGCTCGTGGGATAGTAAACTCATTCCACTCAAAATTACCGTTAGTGGACTTTTAAGATCATGAACAATGAGTTGAGTTAACTCAGCACGTTGATGTTGCTCACGCTTTAAGGCTTCTGTCCGATGGATGATAAGTCGGTTAAGATAGATGACCACAAAAAGGAGAACGATAAAGCTTAGCATCCCTTGCATGAGGACAAAGGGAACAAGCCATGTTCTGTTGACGGGGGTAGGAATCCACTGCATCCCCAATTCCACATTGGCGATAGAAAAGGCCACAATGAGGGTGATGCCTAAAATTGTGAAGTAGCGCACTAAGGGAACGTCGGAGGTGGCTTTGATCAATCCAAGCACAGCGAGTATGGCGAT
>JBNKHS010000290.1:0-5881 GCA_050290485.1 Promineifilaceae bacterium (SeqCode)
AAAACATTTGCGCAAATGGGCGCGCAGAAATGATGTTACCTGTTATCGCTTGTACGAGCGAGACATTCCCGAATACCCTTGTATTGTCGATTGGTACGATGATGAAGCCGTCGTTTGGCTGTATGATCGCACCAAAGATGAAACGGAAGCAGAGCAAATCGCCTTTCGTAATCATACATTGGCAGAGGTGCGCGATGGGCTTGATTTGCAATCTGAACAAATATTTGTCAAGGAACGAGCGATCCAAAGCGGACTCGATACGCAATATGAAAAATACGGCCGTTCCCAACATACCCGTATCGTCACAGAACACAATCTCAAATTTGAAGTTAATTTAAGCGATTATTTGGATACAGGGCTATTTCTCGACCATCGCCCTATGCGTAAATGGGTACTGGAAAATTGTCAAAACAAACGCTTTTTAAACTTGTTTGCCTACACTGCATCCTTTACCGTTTATGCCTTGGCAGGCGGCGCTCAAAAAACAACCACGGTCGATTTGAGCAAAACCTATTGTCAATGGGCCGAACGCAACTTGAATCATAATGGATTTCATACCAACAAACGACACAAAATCCTGGCCGAAGATTGTTTGCAATATTTACAAACTGCCGCCAAACGTGGTGAAAAATACGACCTGATTGTTTGCGATCCCCCTACGTTTAGTAATTCCAAGAAAATGGATGTTTCCTCTTTTTCAGTGGATCGGGATCAGGTAGATCTGCTTGAGGCGTGTGGAAATTTATTGGCCACCGATGGACAAATACTCTTTTCTAACAATTCGCGCACGTTCAAATTAGAGGAAGCAGAGCTAGCAAAAACATTTACAATACAAGATGTCACCCAGCAATCAATTCCTGAAGATTTTAGAAACGGCCGTATTCATCAATGCTGGCTCCTCAACAAAAATTGACCATTATCCGTTTTCCGTTATCAATTATCCGTTAAACATTATGAATTGGAACACCTACAAAAACAGCACAGAAGAAAAACGTCAAGAACAGCTTGGGTTGATGGCTAAACAAGCTGCAAAAAATTTCCTCCCCTTTAATCTATTGCTCGATATGTTAGCCTATCATGGTGAAACAGCCGTATTGAGCCAACTCGTCCAGAATGCATGGCCGCAAATCAAAAGCAGTATCATCTTGTCTGACTGGCAAAAACAAGCCTTCACCACACAAGCCGCTGACAGCATCATTTTCTACCACCTACAAAGCACGCCCAACCCTACGGTCCAGTTGCAAAAACAACTCGCCCAATTCTATGAAATTAACGATCAACAACTAGCCCATTACCTGACAGCGCTCACCCAAGGGAGTGGCCATAAATGGAAACTGATTCATTTTCATATTGACGATCCCACACCAGAAACAAATCAACAAGCCAGTCAAAATATAGCGGTATTGATGATCGATTTTCTCGCCTATCTTTATCAACATGAAAACGTTCCGCTGACCAGAGGGAACATTGTGCGCCATGAGCTACCCGTTTATTTTGTCGAACGACGTACGGGACAGCTAGAACCACGCCAAGATTTAAGCGCCGTGATGCGCGGCGAACGACCACGCCCAATCATCCGTCCCAAACCGCATCCACTATGCCCAGATAAAGTCACGCTTGAAAAATTCTTTGCAAATCAGCTAAACTATCAACCACAGCCATATCAAGTTGCCGCAACATTTACCCTCATCCCCGCGTGGCTTCGCTTTTTGCAAATGCGTCAACTGATTGATGGAGAACAACGAGAAAAAACTTTAACCGAGTGTCAACCAATGGTCGTCGATTTGCAAAAATACTTTGCAAATAACATTGATGATTCTACCCTAAAAACGGCCGTAACCAGATGGAGCGATAATTAAGCAAATGTAACAAGACAAATGCAACAATTAAGCCTTGCCAAACACATTTGAATTGTTACCCATAATCATCCTCCATAAACCCAACAAAATAACCTCATGTACGATGATGATCCTTTAACCCACTGGCTCGAATATGATTTTTTTGGTCGTGATGTTCCCAAAGAACGCATTGCCACTTTTGAAAAGAACTTGCATCTTAAACTAATGGAACTACTCGACTACATCGACAGCAAACCGCAAAGTCCTGATTTTTCCAAAGTTTACTTTCACTCCTTATTTGGCCCTGTTGGATTCAACGATACCGACTTACAGCTGGCCCAAGATGCTTACTTAAATGTTTTTCACATGGGCGGCAAACATGCCGACAAAATTCAAGAATCGCTCTTATTTTTAATCGGCACAAGCGCCAAAGTGCAATCAGCCCTCTTTTGGGTGGATTTGGTTGATCTCACCAAATCACGTGATATGTTACGTGGATTGCGGCAAAAAATGGCAATTGCCGCTTTAGCCTATTGCGCCATTAAAACGAAAGATACGGCCGTAACCAGCGCCCTGCAAAAATTAACCCATCATCGTGATACCTACGTGCGTGCCCAAGCCATCTTCTACCTCAGCCGCGCCTACACCGAAGCAAATCTACCTATCCCTGAAACCGTCATTTCCGATATGACCCTCGTTCTCCAAGAAGACAGAAATTTTGAACCACGCTTTCAGGCGCGACGCATCTTGCGCTTAGCGAATGTCTCCACCAAATTGGACAACGAAAATGGTGTTTACGATCTAAAAGTGGTTTTGCTTTCATCTCCGCGCAATTATCGCATCATCTCCATCCGTGCAGAACAAACCCTCAGAGATCTACAACGCTTCATTCAACACGCGTTCGAATGGGATAATGATCATCTCTTTTCCTTTTACATGAACGGCCGTAAATATGATGACCAATATCGTTATAGCTGCGCTTATGAAGAATCTCGTCCACCGTGGGCATATGAAGTACAAATGGGTGAATTAGGGCTCGTTCCCAATCATCGCTTTCTTTACCACTTTGATTACGGTGACGACCATCTTTTCGAAATCGAAGTAAAAGAAATTCGACCCAATGTCCGCCCCGGCAACTATCCAAGAATCATTGGAAGTTACGGTAAATCACCAGCCCAATATCTTTGATAGGCAGCAATTCGCTAAATCATTGTCTGTGCGAAAATGATCTGTAGCAAATAACAAAAGGGTGTATTACAATTACAGCAGTTCCACAATTAACCAATGAGAAGTAACAATAGGACAAATGAAGGCGAATTTTTCAGGTAAGACAATCGGCCAAATCTTGGAAGATTTCTTAAATTTAGGCCCGTTAGGAACGGCCGAAATTCCACAAGAGCAAGTCGAAGACGCAGTAAACAAGGCACAAATGAAAGTTTTGCCCTTTGTTTATGGTAGTGTGGGGCTCTTCTTTGTCATTTACGCCATTTTACAAGCTGGATTTCTCAATGAGCCAGGCCGTGAATGGATGATTGCTGTGGCCTTAGTAAGTGCCGCAATCATCTGGATGGTGCATCAATTTATCGTGCGTGGCGCATTTTCTACCAACCGCGCCGAACCACTTGCTGCCTTTCTGGCCATTGTCGTTCTTATCAGCATTCAACTACGCTTTTACCTAACCCAAGACCCCAAACAAGCTGCAAACATCGCCCTTTTTGCCTTTGCCATGGGGATTCTCTTTTTGGCCACCCAATGGTACATCCTGATGCTTATCCTTGCTTTCTTGGGCTTAGGGCATACCATCCTTCTGCTTCCCCAACATCCCGATTGGAACTATTACATCGTTGTTTGCCTAGCCGCATCGGCCACAGGTATGGTTGCGCATGTGGGGCGTGTACGTGCCTTCAAACAAACTGAAATTTTGCGCATTGTAGAAAAAAAGCATCGACAAGAACTGCACAAACGAAATATTCAAATGCGTACCAGCATGGTTGTTGGCCGCCAAGTCACGTCAATTTTAGAGTTAGACACCCTACTCCATCGCATTGTGGAACTCGTTTGGGAACAGTACCGCATCTACTATGTTGGCGTTTTCTTGCCAGTTAAAAACAGCCGCCGCATGCACGTTGGTGCAGAAGCGGGGCGAGCAGTAGCCGATGGTCCATTGCAATTAGAGGCAGGATTGACGGGGCAAGTCGGTTGGGTATTTGCGAATGGTGATGTGCTTTATCTACCCGATATCCGTAAAGATGCACGCTACATTGAACAAGAAAAAGCACCGGGAGCAAAGTCTGAATTACTTCTTCCGCTTAAAATGGGAGATCAGGTTTTAGGCGTTCTTGATTTGCAAAGTGAACGGCCGTCTCGTTTTACGCGTGATGAAATTCCTGTCTTTCAACTCCTTGCCGACCAAATGGCAATCGCGCTTGAAAATGCTCAACTCTATGCAGAAATCAAAAACTTTAACATTCACCTTGAAGCCAAGGTCGAAGAACGAACCAAAGCATTGCAAGTAGCCTATTCACAATTAGAACGCCTCGATCAAAACAAGACGGACTTCATCACCATTGCTTCCCACGAACTGCTAACCCCGCTAACGATCATCAACTTCAATTCACAAATGTTTCTGGAAGACCCCGACATCCAAGAGAACTCTTATTACAAAAAGTGGGCCGATGGCATTCTCAAAGGCACTTCACGGATGCAAACTGTGGTTAATAGTATGCTTGATGTCGCTAAAATTGATAGTGAATCTTTGGAGATGTATCCCTCACCAACCAATATTCGCTTCCTCATCCATCAAGTGGCTAAGAAGTTCAATGAAGCACTTGAAGAAAGAAACCTCACTTTTACCCTTAAGCCAATGGATGGTGTGCCAGAAATTGATGTCGATGTAGAAAGTATGCAAAAGCTGTTTAATCATCTCATCATCAACGCAATCAAGTACACACCAGATGGTGGCGAAATTACGGTATACGGCCGTAAAACTTCCCTCGAACTCTTTGGCCAAGATACAAACGCGGTTGAAATTGTCATCGAAGATACAGGCATTGGCATCGCCCCTGAAGTACAGGACCTCATCTTTGAAAAATTTTATCAGACAGGAGAAGTGATGCTGCACTCTTCTGGGGAAACATCATTCAAAGGAGGTGGTTCTGGTTTAGGGCTAGCCATTGCCCGTGGCATTGTCAAAACGCATAACGGCCGTATTTGGGTCGAGAGCCCGGGCCATGATGAAGACGAACTTCCCGGCTCCAAATTCTTCATCGTCCTCCCCATCAACCAACCAGAAGAGTATTAAACACTCATCTCGCGGTACTTACGCGCAATCATTTGGCCCATAAAATCCATTAAGCGTGGGCTCAAGCGATAGATCCACCACATCATTTTTGTTTCCGCAGTCACCGTAATAATCCCCTTATTTTTGGCAACCCCTTTCAAAATAACCCGCGCACAATCGTCAGGCTCCATCATCCGATACATCGGGCTGTCCAACCATTTACCGCGATCAATCGGCGTCACCTCTTCGGAAGTATCAAAGATGGGTGTACGAATCACGCCAGGGCACACGACACTCACGCGAACCCCCTTATCGGCCGCTTCCATGCGCAGCGCCGTCGACAATCCAACAACCCCGTGTTTGGCAGTAGCGTAGGGCAAGCCCATCGGCACAGGTGTTATTCCCGAGGCAGAAGATGTGTTGACAATATGCCCACGCCCTTGTTTGAGCATCACCTCATACGCCATGCGCGTCCCATGAATCACGCCCCAAAGAGAAACATCAATCATTTTTTGCCAATGTTTCAACTCCATATCTTGCGCTTCCCCGCTAATAGCAATTCCCGCATTATTAAACATGAAATCTAAACGGCCGTATTTTTCCACAGCATCATCAATTAATGAACGAACAGCCTCTTCCTCAGCCACATTCACCGTTCTGGATTCAACAATTACTCCGCCTCGCTGCAAATCTTGGGCAACAGCTTCTGCTTGATCCCCATTCAAATCAGCCACGACGACAGCTTTAGGCTGTCGCTGTGCTA
>JBNKHS010000291.1:0-5873 GCA_050290485.1 Promineifilaceae bacterium (SeqCode)
AGCTACTTGTTTTTCCTTTTGCAATTCTAAATTACGCAAACGCTCTTGTTCGACCCGTTTGCGATCTGTAATATCGCGGGCGACGCCTTGCAATCCAATAATTTGTCCACTGTCATCGTAACGCACGGTACTGGACACAAGGGTATCAACCTCTACACCATCTTTACGGCGCAGCTTCACTTCATAATCGTTGAAGACGCCATCAGCCAAAATCGCCCTGCTCATTTGTACAAAATCTTCATTATGGACGTACACATCTGCCAGATTCATTTGCCGCGCTTCTGCTCGGCTGTAACCCAGAATCGTTTCACAAGCGGGATTCACATCTAACACATTCCCCTCAGGTGTCGTCACAAAGATAATATCCTTCGATCCTTCAAAAATGGCGCGATATTTGCGTTCATTCTGGGCCAAGCTTACGTTTTTGTACTCCAGCTCAACCGATAAATCCTCAACATCCTGAAACGCTTTGGAAAATCGTAAAGAGATTAGAACCGCTTGGGCAAAAATGAAGACGATAAATGTAAATGGGGCCAATTCCGTAAAGGGTAAAAAGCCTTGGTTGGAGAGTATATCAAGAGAAACGGCAACTAAGCTGATAAATCCCGCTATGGCAATAATCCAGGCGCCCTCTCGTCGGAAATAAATAATGCGACCGAGAATAAATACGGTAACGACCATCTGTACCAAAACGACCGACTGATATGGGGTTGGCAAATAGCTTAACAACAATGTATCTGGCCACAAAAGCAGCAAGGCAAAGGCAGCAGCAATACCCCAACTAAGCCGCAAAAACCAGCGTGGGACATCTTTGGGATAAAGGGTGGCAATAAATTGGAGGAAAACGGGGAAAAGGAAGAAAAAGGTTAAATACTCAATGCGAAACATCGCCGCCCAAGAGAAGTTGGGCCAAACATCAAGAATAATACGTTGTTTGGTGATGATAATGCGAACGGCCGTTATCCAGCTAAGTAAGGCAAAATAAAGCGGAGCTTTATTCTTGGGACGAAAGGCAAACAGGAAAATATGATACAGCCCCATCACAAATAAAATGGCAAACAAAACGGTTTCGAGCAAAATTTGATTGCGATGTTCGATGGCAATTGTGGTGGCATCACCAATGGTCATACTGTTACGAAAACCAGCTTTATGATGATGATAGTTAGAAATTTGAATGACAATATCGACTATCTCATCGTCTGATTGGAAAAAATAACTCACTGGTTTTTTATAAGGGATTATCTCTGCTTTGTTGGTCGCCACTTGCCCTTGTTGGGCCACAAACTGGCCATCGATCCATAACTTGTAGGCAGTGGATTGCCCGCCAAAATAGAGCCCATACAAATGATCTGCATCAGGGAGTTGCAGCTGCAGCTGAAATGTTGCAACCCCTTCTGGCGTAATCTCAACGCCGGGCACCTCGTAATCTTGCCAACTGTCGGGGACGGGAACATAAGCGGAAACGGCCGTTCCTGCCGCAATTTCCTCAGGCGTTAACAACTGTTCCCAATAAAACGCCCACTCCCCATTGAGATCAACAGTACCGTCATTGGCAAAATCCCAATCTTGCAAATCAATGACGCCCGCTTCAGCTTGCGGTGGGGGTTTTTCGATTGTCGTTTGCGTACATGCGGGTAGGATGAAAAGCAGAAGGAAGACACAATACTTTGCTCTCAGGAGCCTTCTTATACTCATAGTACCTCAACAATACGCAAAAAACGTATCCCTGACTATCCCCCAAAAGTCTGAAAACTATTGCATGCCCACAAGCTACCAACGAACAACATCAGCAAAGGAACGACCTCTTGTCAATATCTCCTTTTTATATCTTCGATATGTATCCTAGGTATATTTTTTTACGCTTGCCTTTTTGTTAGGTTAGGGGGTGTGAGTGGGGCTGCATCAACAAAAAGGATGAATGACTGCCGATCATTCAATCATTTTACTTCGTCGCCACGCAAACTACTCAAATGATGACGTTAATGTCATGACTTGGGCTTGAGCCTAGCCAAACAGCAGGAGTTTAAATTTCCAAAACTGCTTTGATTCAAATTTGACAAAGTTTGCGCTTTGCTTGGCAACAAAAAATAGATCGCCTCACTTTTGGAAAAGGCGCATGTCTTTTCGCACACGACATTACTCATGTAAGCGATCTGCAGATTGATAAATCATCATAGCAGGTCTAAATAAAACAGAGGAGGAAAATAATGACAAGAAAAAATACTTTCGGGAAAGTCATAGGACTATTCGTCCTATTGACGGCAATATTAACTTTGACCGCATGTGGTGGTGAAACGCCACAAGACATTCAAGAGAACGTTGATGAGGTTGAACAAGTAGTAGAAGAAGCGGGAGAAGAAATCTCCCAAGAAGTTGATGACGCCGCTGAGGAAGTCAGCGATGCAGTAGAAGAAGTAGTTGCCGGCGAATCAACAACCGTATCTTTGTGGTTCCATTCGGGACAAGGCTCAGAACGAGATGCCCTCAATGAAATCCTAGATAACTTTGCCGCACAAAACAGTAACATTACGGTTGAAGCCGTTGAACTTCCAGAAGGCAGTTATAACGATCAGGTACAAGCCGCTGCGTTTGCCGATGATCTGCCCTGTCTACTCGATTTCGATGGACCATTTGTTTATAACTATGCGTGGGGTGACTTTCTCGTTCCATTAGATCCTTACATATCAGATGATATGCGTGCAGATTTCTTGCCTTCCATTATTGAACAGGGCACCTTCCAAGATGGTAATCTGTACAGTTTAGGTCAGTTTGACTCTGGCTTAGCAATTTGGGGGAATGCCCAATACTTAGAAGCAGCCGGTGTTCGCATTCCTACCATTGATGATCCGTGGACGGTTGAAGAATTCAACCAAGCGCTGGCTGACTTGCAAGCATTACCAGATGTGGAACATGCCTTAGATCTGAAGATGAATTATGGGCGTGGTGAATGGTTTACCTATGCCTTCTCACCAATCCTGCAAAGTGCAGGCGCAGGGCTCATCGACCGCAGTGACTACCAAAGTGCAGATGGTGTGCTCAATAGCGAAACGGCCGTAAATACAATGGAAACCGTACAAAGCTGGTTTGATATGGGTTATGTCAACCCAGAGCCAGCCGGAGATAACGAGTTTGTAGATGGTGCAGCCGCCTTAAGTTGGGTCGGTCACTGGGAAGCCAATCGCTATATGGAAGAATTAGGCGATGATCTCCTATTGTTACCAATGCCCGACTTTGGTGAGGGTGCCAAAACAGGCATGGGCTCATGGAATTGGGGCATCACCACCAATTGTGAAAATCCCGATGCGGCTTGGGAAGTATTAGATTTCATCGTAAGTCCTGAGCAAATATTAATAATGACCAATGCAAATGGAGCCGTTCCTGCACGTCAATCCGCACTGGAAAGTTCAGAAATGTATGGTGCGAACGGTCCACTCAATATGTTTATCCAACAGATGAGTGCTGGCTACACTGTACCGCGACCGATCACACCAGCTTACCCCACGATTACAACGGCCTTTGCCGAAGCATTTGACAATATCAAAGACGGGGCCGACGTCGCTGAAGAGTTAGACAACGCTGTCGCTGAGATTGATGCGGATATCGAAGACAACGATGGATATTCCCTTGTTGAGTAAACGTTTAGACATAGGGAGCTCCTAATCATATAAAAATGTAAGCTTCGCGATTGAACGCATGCAATCGCGAAGCTTATTTTGGGTTTATGATCCATCTAAATCAGCAAGAAAGAAAAGGGGAAGATTAAACGATGACCGATATAGCAACGGATCATTCAGCAAAAATAACAACGGAGGAAGCACGTCCCGCCTCACTACAACGGCGGGAAACGTTGGCCGCTTGGGTTTTCATGTTGCCCGCAGCTCTTTTATTATTGGTGTTTTTGATCACACCATTTGTGATGGCGATTGGATTCTCATTTACCAACCAACGCCTCATATCGAATCCCAATCGTGCAACACGTCTGGTCGGTTTAAGCCATTACCAGGAAATTGGCGAGGATATGGTAACGGCCGTAAATACAACAATCGAAAATATACGCACCGGTGATGATCGTCGTATTCCTCCTTTTCCCAAGTCCTTATTCAACAACATGTTGTTTGCCCTTATTGTTGTCCCTATTCAAACGGTATTGGCTTTATTGTTAGCCCTGCTTGTAAACCAGAAAATCAGGGGGGTCAACCTTTTTAGGACGATCTATTTTGTACCTGTGGTTGTGCCCATGGTTGTCGTCTCAGTGATCTGGACCTTCCTTTACAATCCAGGGGAAGGAACCCTCAATGCCTTTTTGCAAACCATTTCCTTTGGTCAGCTAGGGCCTTACGATTGGCTCAGCGATCCGATATTGGCATTTCCGGCCATTATGGTGCTTTCCATTTGGCAAGGGGTTGGGTTCCAGATGGTGATCTATTTAGCGGGTTTACAGGAGATCCCAGAAGCGTTGTATGAAGCAGCAGCCATTGATGGTGCCAGCAAGATACAAGAGTTTTTACACATTACCATCCCGCTGTTGCGCAATGTAACCATATTTGTCGTTGTTTCCACAACGATTCTCTCCTTCAGGTTGTTTACCCAAGTCGAGGTGATGACCCAAGGCGGACCGCAAGATGCCACCCTAACCAGTGTCTTGCACCTTGTAAATACGGGCTTCCGCAACCAGCGCATCGGTGAAGCTTCGGCTATCACGGTGATCTTTTTCTTGGTCGTGCTCGCTATTTCCCTTGTGCAACGTCGCTTCTTACAGGAAGAAAGGACAGTGTCAGAATGAGTGAACAAATCATGGATGCTCCCAAATCAAGCAATCAACTGCGCAAATACGGCCGTCTTGCCTTTACCTATGCTGTGATGATTGGCCTAGCTTTTTTCTTTATCTTCCCCATTGTTTTTATGTTGGTAACGGCCGTAAAAACAAATGAAAGTCAGGTCTTACGCGATGTCGCTTCCTTTAATGCTTTCTTGCCCGTTGGCGAATTGGGGTTGCAAAACTTTTTTGATGTTTTCGCGCGCCAAAATTTCGGCCGTTTTCTGTTCAACTCACTACTAATTGTGATTACGACCATCATTCTGGGGCTGTTTGTCAACAGTTTAGCCGCTTATGCGTTGGCCCGTTTGCGTTGGCGCGGCAGAAAGTTAGCACTCTCCATTATTGTGGCGTTGATCATTATTCCTATTGAAGCCGTTGCCATTCCCTTACTGTTGTTAGTCAATCAATTTGGTTGGTTAGACACCTACCATGTACAAATTATTCCTTTTGTTGCTGACGCTTTTTCTATTTTCCTCTTTTATCAATTCTTTATCGGTCTTCCTCTTGATTTGGAAGAGGCGGCCCTTGTTGATGGTGCCAGTCGCTTTCGCATTTATTGGAATATCGTCCTGCCGCTTTCGCTGCCCGTTATTGCCACAGTGGCCATTCTGCAATTTTTGTTCCGTTGGGGAGACTTTTTGTGGCCGCTGATGGTGACACGTGGTGAAGAAGTACGGCCGTTAATGATTGGTATGCAGCAATTCTTCGGCCAGTATCCGCGCTTGTGGGGCGATATTATGGCCTTTGCCGCCATGATCACCATTCCCGTACTGATCTTCTTCTTGCTCTTCCAGAAATGGTTCGTACAAAGCGTTGCTTCAACCGGAGTAAAGGGCGGTTGATTCGCGTCATAACATAAATATCTATCCTAAAATTAACCTACTGTAGGGGCGAACCTATGTGTTCGCCCAGAGTAGGCAGACACACAGGTCTGCCTCTACCCAATTATTTTTCATTCATGGTAGTCGACCACAGTCGGTTTCGTCTCCTCCCTAAATAATATTCGTAAAGACGCCGCTGACGCGTCTCCAACATTTTCATTCATGGTGGTATG
>JBNKHS010000292.1:0-5870 GCA_050290485.1 Promineifilaceae bacterium (SeqCode)
CCTGGGCCTCTACAATTGCCGAGACGGATGAGGATATTGCTCCAGATGAATAGGCTGATTCAGCGATAATACGCCAAAAGATAGCTGCATAAACATAATTTTCGAGGGCTTTCGCCTCGGGTAAATTTGTTTGGGCAATATCACGAGCCTCTTCCCAATGCGATTGAGCCAGCATTAACTCTGCTTTGGCATAAGCAAGTTCAACCAACAGCCCCTTTGCTTCAATAGAGTTGGCGATGGATATGCCTTCTTCAATGATTTGTGCTGCTTCTGCATATTTTTCTTCTCCAATAAAAACATGGGCCAGTTCTGTGGAAGTGTTGGCAATGTGGTAAGGCATATTAAAGAGCTTAGCCATTTCTAGACTTTTACGATAATTTTTTTCAGCCAGTTCAGGTTTGCCTTGATTTCGGTACACTTTAGCCAGGTTATTGTGGGTGTTGATTATGCCTTCAATATTCCCCAACTCTTCGTGTAAGGTGAGACTGTTGAGAAAATAAGAAATGGCTTTATTCCAATGACCACTTTCAAAGGCTAGAATGCCTAAGTTGCCAAGTGAAGCGGCAACACCCCAGGAGTAGCCCATTTCTTCACGGAGAATCATGGCACGGGTTGTGTGGCGCATGGCCTCTTCCCATTGCCCTGTGCGGTAAGCGATGCCCCCAAGCAGATTTTCAGCCATGGCTAAATTCCCTAAATGGTAGGCTTGTTTAGCATAGGTAATACCAATTCGGCAAACTTTTCTTGCTTGATCCATTTTTGATTGCGTGAAGTAAAGCCATCCCAAACCAATATGGATTTTGGTGGCTTCTGCTAATTCTTCTGGGAGCACTGGATTATGCAGGGCAGTAAGAGCATATTCATAATATGTTGC
Organism: Promineifilaceae bacterium (SeqCode); assembly: GCA_050290485.1. GTDB lineage: Bacteria > Chloroflexota > Anaerolineae > Promineifilales > Promineifilaceae > JBNKHS01. The sequence continues at coordinate 875 of JBNKHS010000292.1, forward strand.
TGAATTTTGTACATCACCTTGTCGGCGGGTAATCTCGCCAAGACGACGAAGAATGGCAAGGTTATGTTTTTTAAATTCCTGATTGGTTTCTGTAATTCCCAGGGCTGTTTTGAGCATGGCGAAAGATTCATCGTAACGGCCTAGAAATAGATAGGCATCGCTCGTGCCCAAAGTGATACGCCATGTCCAGTCTGGCGTTGCATCGAAAATTTCTACGATGAAATCAGAAGCTGTTTGGAAGTTGCTGAGCGCTTCTTCCCCAGCATGGCGGGCAATAGCAAGTTCTCCAGCTTTGATGAGGTAGGGGATGGCTTCTTTTTGGGCGCCAGCCTGAGTCAGGTGATAGGCAAGGGATTCTGCATGTTCTGGTGTTTCTTCGGACCATGTTTTTTGCAGAAGGGTGGCAATGGTTTTATGCATTTGGGTTTGTTTGCTTTGGGGAATTGCATTGTAAACGGCCGTATGCAGCAGCGGATGCATAAATTGCCAGCGATCTTTGTTGCCTCCCGTACCTGTAACCATCAGACGTGTTGACAACCGAGTCAAATTTTCACCTACATGTGCATGAGGCAGAACTTCTTCAAGTAACGAGCGTTCAAAATATAAACCTAAAACGGCCGCCCACCGCAAGATCTGTTTTAAATCCGGAGGCAAAGCATCAACACGTGCCTGAAGTAACGCACTTAAGGATAGAGGAACAGCATCTTCATTTAGTTCTGCTGGCGTGTTGATTTGCCACCCATAATCGGTCTGGATGACATATTTCTGCTCAATGAACATGCGCACGAATTCTTCAATAAAATAAGGATTCCCTTCGCTTTTGACGGCAATAAGTTTCTCGAAGTTCGGTGGGATTTGCGCGCCGGTCAACAAATTACGCAGCAGCTCTATGGTCTCTTGTGGTGATAGACGTTCCAAAAATATTTTTTCAGTTTGGCCAACCAGCAAGCTTTGTAGGCGTACCAGGCGATCGTTCGGTGCATCTGCACCCTGACGGCGTTGGGCACAGACAAAGAGGATGGGGTTCGTGGTTACGATAGTCGCCAAAAAGAGAAGCAATTCTGTTGAAATTGGATCCATCCAATGGAGGTCGTCCAGCAAAATAATCATGGGAGATTGCGAGGACAATGTTTTTAAGATACGCCGAGTGGCAACAAATATTTGTTGGCGGGTTTGGGTTGGGTCCAGTGTACCGATTTTTTCTGCTTCTGGAAAGTCGGTAGACACGCCAAGTAAGGTGTGTAAGTAAGGGACAAATTCCTGTGCATCCTGAGGCCAGTTTTTTGTGTTTGTTTGAATTTTTTGGCGGATTTGGTTGTTATTGTCGTTGGGGAGAATGTTGAAGGTGTTATTCAGGAGGCTGATGAAAAGGGAATATGGATAATGTGTGCGTTGTGGAGAACATTTGCCAATGATGGCGATTGAATTGGGGTGGCTTTGGGTAACGGCCGTCACAAATTCACGCATGAGACGACTTTTACCAATCCCCGGTTCGCCTTCAATCAGGATAATTCCCCCGTGCCCTGCATCGAGATTGTCGGCAATCTTCAGCATGGCTTCCATGTGTTTGCTGCGGCCAATAAAACCAGAAGGCAATGTTTTGAGGCCACGTGCTTCCTGCACAGCTTCCTTTTGTGTCGCTATCTGCCAGGCAGGTTGGGTATCGTTGGTTGTGGTAACGGCCGTAACAAACTCATATTGATGCTGTGTGACAGAACGAAAAGAATCTGTCACAAAAATGCCAGTACCCTCAGTTGTTCGGAGCAACTTTTTTGCCCGGTTCAAACTGTCTCCCATGATAGTGATTTGCCTATGTTGCCCTGTACTAGACAGGATTGAAGACGTGGCGACACTTAAGGCGAAGCGATGGTGGGTGATAGCGGGTGAATCTTCGATAAACTGCTTAAGATGCCATGCCATGTTGGCACATTGGACAGCATCATCTTCATATATATGGGGAACGCCCAGAACAGCGATCATTTGCACGCCTTGCCATTGCATCAAAGCACCATATTGCTGGGCAATAGCTGTACAATGAGCCATTATTTGTGTTTTAGTGTCAGTAGACGTTTTTGAGGAAAAGGTAATGGCGGCGACAAGTACGGCCGTTATCCGCTGTTCCGTGTTCGATAAATTGGGTAACCAGCCATCCTCAAGTGGGAAGTTGAGGGATGCGGGATGAGTGGGAGAATCCATATTCATGAAAATCATTTAATCGGAGCGTGGGATGGAAGTACGAAGTAGAATTTACTGCCCCGGTCAAGTTCACTTTCTACGCCAGCATGTCCACCTAATTTTACCATGATGCGCTGCACAATAGACAATCCTAAACCATGACCCTTGATGGATTTTGTTTGATTTACTCGTGAGAAAGGAATGAATAATTTTGCTTGTGCTTCGGGGGACAAACCTTTACCGTTGTCTTGCACCCAAAATTGTATGGTTCCATCATCCTGTGGGGTGGCGCCGAGGGTAACAGCGGGTGGCTCACCACCATATTTGATAGCGTTGCTGACGTAATTTGCCCAAACCTCTTCTATCCAATACATATGCCCATAGACAGTTGGCCATTCATTTTGGATGATAATTTCGGCGTTGCTTTCTTTAATCAAATATGCCAATCGTGTCATCACTTCAGGGACAACAAGCTCCATTTGCAAAGGTGAAATTTCCATTTCCTGTTGCCGGACACGAGCGAGCGTGAGCAAGCTATCAATGATCGATTGCATTTGATGACTGCTGCGCGAAATAATATTCAGAAAATCAATCAGTTCCGCTTCACTTAAATTGGCAAAATCACCTTTGATCAAATCGGCAAACCCGATAATCGAGCCTATTGGACTTTTGAGATCATGAGCGGCGGTACGTGCGAAGGCATCCAGGTCTTCATTGCTTTGTTTAAGTTGGGAGTTTGTTTCCAGCAATTGGGCATAAAGTTGGGCGTTGAGGATAGTGGATGCTGTTTGGTCGGCTAATAACCCGGCAACGGCCGTTTCCGATTCTGAAAAATAATGTTCAGCTTGCTTTTCTGCAATGACACCCAGCCCGATGATCTTCCCTTGAATGATGAGTGGTATGAAAAGCAGACTGCTCACTTTGCATGATGCCAGATAGTCAGATTCTTCTTGGCATAATTGATTGCCTTTTTGGGGGAAATGATAGATAGCCTTGTCTTCAATCGCATGTCGTAAAAAAGGGTGCTTCTTGCCATCCAAAATAGCATCAAACGCAATGCTGGGCGCTTCTTCATATTTGGCTTGTAGCAAAAAATCCTTTTCATCCTCCTGCCATGTATAAAATGCACAGGCCGATGATCGCAGTAAATGGGTCATTTCCCAAACAAAATTATCTTGGATCTGTTGCAAATCTAGGCTGTTGTTAATTGTTGTTGTCGCTGATTGCAGCGCCCAAAATTGTTGATTTAATTGCACTATATCTATAGAGTCTGTGGGGGATTGTGCGGTCGCGGTAGAAAGGGGGACTGTTTCCAGAACGTTCATTAATAAGTCGGTGTGATCTGCTTTATCAACAATAGGGTATTTCGTGATGCGTAATTGTTGGCCCGTTTCATTATCTGATGAAGGCAGATCGAGACTTTGTGGTTTTCCTGTAATTAAAACCCGTTGATTCAATTCCATAAGATCGAAAGCAATATCACTGTCAAACAAATCACTTTCTTTTTTGCCTATGAGTGTGTTGGTCTGGCTCCCAAAGTGCACGGCTCCACCAGGCGAAATATAAGTAATACGGCCGTTTTCCGTGATCGTATAAACCGCATGATTTTCTTCGATTGTTTTTACTTCGGTGCTGGGTGTGTTGGATAGCATGTTAAATCGGTACCTTTACTTGGTGTTCGCTTAATTCTAACTACAAATACAATTGTATGGTTGAGTGTAGGTTCTTGCTAAAATTTGGACAATACACTCTTTGTACTAAGTTTGAAACCATCTTGCCAAGGCTCAAACAGAACAGCTTGGGGAGAGATATGAGCTTCAAAAATTGCCCCCTCTGCTTGCTTAAAAAACTTATCTTGACGGCAAAATTACCCCTCTGTACAATTTCCCATAGAAGTTGAGGATAATTAGCAACTATTTGCATTAAACATTAAACACCAAGCATATTACTAAAAAAGTTTCAGGTTTGATGTTTTTCTGGGGAAATTATGGGAAAGAAAGAAGATCGTGCTGTCGAATTAAATGAGGAAGGGCTGTCAAGTTTTAACATTTGGGAGATTGATAAAGCTATTGATGCTTTCCAAAAAGCGATAAAAAGTGACCCCAAGCATCCCGATTATCATTTAAACCTGACTCGCGCCTATACTCGAAGCGGTGATTACGATAAAGCAATGGAAGCACTTGGTGGTTATTTGCAGGTAGAAACCGATCAAGAATTAATAGACCGATTTGAAACGCTTTTTTCCTCAGGTTTGGATGAAGTTGAGCAAAAACTAATTGAAGGGATGAAGAAGTTGGGGTTGCCTATTCAGCAAATAGGTAAAGCCATTCAAATGTGGCTGGAGTATCGCATTACAATTGGGCGCAAACCGCTGCGCACGCCCAAGCCAGAATTGTGGGCGGCAGGTTTAGCATACGCCATCATCAAGATAAATTTTGTTGAACTGACCCGAGCTGAAGTTGCGGCCGTTTATAATGTTTCCCCCCGTTCCCTTAAAGAGAAATATGATGAACTGGTTGATCGCCTGGATCTAATGCCTTCTGATTACCGCTACTTCACCGGTGATGAAAATCCATTGGATAAATTAGTCGAGGCAGCAGAACTTTTAGAAGGCTTAGAGCGCAAATTTAGAGAAGATTAGGGTTACATGGTTGCACTTAATAACCGTTGTAAGCAATCATTCGTAATCTGGCATTGTTGTGGCACCGACGAACTTCTCCCAAGGTTAAAGATGCTCAGGATACGGCTTTCATCTTAAGTCGGTGCCACGTCCTCCTCAAATTACTCAAATTTGTCAGAAGTATCGTCAGAAATTGATCAT
>JBNKHS010000293.1:0-5835 GCA_050290485.1 Promineifilaceae bacterium (SeqCode)
ATGGCCGGGACTTTACAACCATTCGCCCACTTTCATCTGCTGTTGGCATTAGCCCACGCGCACATGGTTCTGGCCTATTTAGCCGTGGTGAGACACAAGTATTATCTATTGCTACCTTAGGTACACCACGCGAAGCACAAAAGCTGGATGGTCTAACCCCAGAAGAAAGCCGTCGTTATATGCATCATTACAATTTCCCTCCCTTCTCCACTGGAGAAACCTGGGTATTGCGTGGTCCAAAACGGCGCGAAATAGGGCACGGGGCTTTGGCACAAACGGCCGTTCGTCCCATGATTCCAGAAGAAGAAGATTTCCCCTACACCATTCGTGTCGTCTCTGAAGTTTTGTCTTCAAATGGAAGCACCAGCCAAGCAAGTGTTTGCGCATCTAGCCTCGCGCTTATGGATTGCGGTGTACCTTTGAAACGCCCGGTTGCCGGTGTGGCTATGGGGCTTGTCTCTGATGGTGAAAATTTCGCTGTCTTAACTGACATTCAAGGGCTGGAAGATCACCTTGGCGATATGGACTTCAAAGTTGCGGGAACAAGCGAAGGGATCACAGCTTTGCAAATGGACATCAAAATCTCTGGGCTGTCTAAAGAGTTAATGGCTCAAGCTTTGGATCAAGCACGCGTAGGTCGTTTGGAAATCTTAGACTCTATGTTGGCTGTCATTCCTGAACCACGTACTGAAATGAGCCCACATGCGCCACGGATGCTTACGATCAAAATCGATCCTGAAAAAATCGGGGCAGTTATCGGTAAGGGTGGTGCTACGATTCGTAGTTTGGAAGAAGATTATGAAGTCTCTGTGGACATTCAAGATGACGGCACCATTTTTGTCGCTGGTACCGATGGCTTAAAAACAGAAGAAGCATTGGCCAAAATTGAGTCTATGACCCAAGAAGCAGAACTCGGCCGTATTTATACAGGTAAAGTTGTGCGCACAACAGACTTCGGTGCGTTTGTCGAAATCATCCCTGGCACAGACGGCATGGTTCATATCTCGCAAATTTCTTCAGATCACCTCAAAAATGTGGAAGATGCGCTCCAAGTTGGTGACGAAGTGATGGTTATGGTTACCGACATTACCCCAGATGGCAAAGTGCGTTTGTCACGCAAGGCTGTTTTGGAAGGTAAAACGTTGGAAGAAGCACGTGAAGATGACAAAGTAAACAACAAACGCAGCAGTGGTGGCAATCGGGATCGCCGTGGTGGCGGCGGCAATCGGGATCGCCGTGGTGGCGGTGGCAACCGGGATCGTCGTGGTGGCGGCAATCGGGATCGCCGTTAAAAGCTCCAACCCTTAAATACTCATTCCCAGCGTATAATAAAAATGCCTTACTAAATCGTTGTAAGGCATTTTTTATTGAATAATACAAAACCCCTGCAGGCACATCGTTTACCTCAGCTCAATGTGCACACAACATCCCTATAACTTTTTAGCAACAAAAGCAAAATTTTGGCAAATTGGGGAGAACAAAATTGAGAAAATTTCATCTAATCGATCATAAAAATATGCGAATTTTTTAGAATTCCCCAACTTTTTCGGCACCCCCCACCACCAAATGTTTCTTGGCAAAATTGCATACCGTTTTACAGCCATCAACTCATAATTAGCATTTACAGAAAGTGCCTGTATTTGGCTAGCTGTAAATCTATATTGATGGGACCAACGGCCAATCAATCTGAGCATCATTTCAATCCAACTATATCTATTTGGCAAATGAAAACATATAAACACACCATTTGGTTTTAGAATACGATGAATTTCTTTGAGGCTAGCACTTTCACTACCTCCAGTTTCACGTACATGCTCTAGTACACCTACGGAAACAACGGCATCAAAAGTTTCATTATCATAAGGAAGTAAGATCGGGTTATCAACATCTCCTTTTTTATACTCAAATATATTTGGTTCTAATAATTTGCATATCTCTGGGATTTCGCCAAATCCATAGCTGCTAGTTTGATATCCAGATCGTCCTAAAAAATACGAAAAATGGCCATTTCCAGAACCCCAATCTAAAACCGCACCTTTAGGCTTAACATTTTCATTTACCATTCGATAAAGTCGCAAATATTGGTTAGCACTAATTGGTGAACGCAATTGAACTAAACTCTCGTCCTGATTAGAAATTGTGACAAGTTCAGATATGATTTTTTGAAAATCTGTTTCTTCCATAGATAATTCCTAAATGGTGATTCTCAACAAGACTTCACCTATTTGCGTTATTTTATTGAATATAGCTTATATGAATTTCAAACAATTTTATCAAAGAAGCCAAAACTTAATATCAGAAGAAAAGAATTATATAGCATTCTAAAAAAGATTAATAATGGCAAATAAGCTTCAAAAACTAAACCACATCATGTTGGCTGGCGATCAGCAGTTATCAAAATCAATCCTTTGGGACATGCAGCGCACTTATTTTCTGCAAAATGGCATGCGTGCCTGGCAAGAAAACGTGGTTCCTCATTACATTAGCAGTAATCCTGTAATGGCCCATAGTTATGCGCAACTGGTGCTGGGCTATTTGCGCGATTGCGTTGCCGCAAGGGATGAGGGATTCTCTTTTGATCCTGAACAACCTATTTACATCGTCGAGTTGGGCGCTGGTTCTGGCCGCTTAGGGTATCATTTTTTGCATCAATTTTTTGATCTACTTAATCAATCCCCATTGATCGATTTGCCAGTTAAGTTTGTGATGACTGATTTTGTACCTGAAATTATTGAATTTTGGCAAACCCATGAGCGGTTCGCTCCATGGATTGAAGCTGGTATTCTTGATTTTGCGTTGTTTGACGTGATGGATTTACGGCCGTTTACCCTCATCAACGCCAACATCACCCTCAACCCCGCCGATGTACAAAATCCACTTATTCTCCTTGCCAACTACTTCTTCGACAGCATTCCCCAAGATTGCTTTGCACTTGAAGATGGTCAATTGTGCACCAATTTATTAACCGTTTACAGCACACAAGCAGAGCCTGACTATACGGATGTAACGATGTGGGAACGATTGGCATTTGCGTATGAAGCGATTCCTACTGATTTTAACTACTATCCTCAGCAAGATTACAACCTGATTTTAGAAGCGTATGAGGCCAATTTGCCCGATACCGTTTTCTCGTTCCCCAATGTTGGGCTAGATTGTCTTCGCTTTTGGCAGCAATATGCAAACGGCCGTATCCTCTTGCTCAGTAGTGATCGGGGCATGCGATCAGCCGATGCGCTTCTTGGTCAGCAGCCACCCATCCCCAATGTCCACGGCAGCTTTTCCCTCATGGTCAATTTCCATGCCATTTCTGAGTACGTTGCCTTAAATGATGGCCTCATTTTACAAGCACCTCATTACCAAGATAATATTCAGCAAATTGCCTATCTGTTAGGTGACACACCGCAAGAAGGTTTAGAAACAGCGTTGGCATTTACCAACCATGCCCTTAAAAACAGCCCCGACGACTTTTTTGCACTCAAACAAACCATTGAAAAAGAGTACGACCAACTCTCATTACCACAACTTTTAAGTTTTCTACGACAAAGTTATTGGGATGCTTCCATTTTTTCAGATGCTTTTACTGAGCTACAAAAAGAAGTTGAGCAATGTGATCCTGTTTGGTATCCTGACATCATCTCTGCTTTAGAAAATATTTGGGAACAATACTTACCAATTCATCAAGATGATTTGGTAAGCAAGCAGATCACACAATTGTTAGCCATCATTGGCTTTGATCCTGACCAGTTTTTTTAATGCTCAACTACTTTTTCGTGCATACCCACAACGGAACGATCGGAAATCCAGGGGGCGTAGGGTGCCATCGTCATATCGGCCAAACGTAAAATAACTGTATCATAATTAACGCGCCAGCCATGGAAATTTTCCCATGCCGATTCCCGATCCGGATTCATCGGTACACCTTGGCTGGCAAGATCATCATACACCTCGTCAAATTCGTACCGGCTAATGCTAATAGGATCATCCTTCCTTGGCTCACGTTTATATTCAATGCCAAAATAATCAGCGATTTGACGCAAGGCTAAGAAACCGGAGCGTAGGCAAAAAGCAGCTTTGGGTTGGAAGGGGACATCTACGGCCGTTAATATAAAGGCCGCACAATCCAACACATTGCCACACGCCGTCACCCAATGCCGATTGGGTACGGGAGAACGGAAAAACGCCAAAGGCGCCAAAGAAGTATGACTTTCTTCAAGCTGCGCAAACCATATTTCCCAACTGATCCATTCGTCACGCAAGTTATCGAGTTCTTGTGTACGATAAGAACGAGAAACCATTTCAGTCACAGTAGGTGGAGAGCCAGCCCGCGCATCCCACATGGAAACGGCCGTTTCCCGCGCCGAAAATGCAGAGTACATCGTCGGTAAATAGGCGATCAACAACGCAATCAAAATCAGCCCAATCGTCGCTTCCGTAAACTCCAAAATCTTAGAAGCGGCCGTTTCCACTTCTTCCGACCCCAACGTCAACAAAGAAGACCCACTGATTTCAAAAATCGGGTAAAGCGGGCGCGGTTCAATCGCCCAATATAGCATCATATACCCGATCAAAATCAACGTCAGCAACACAACTGGCATCAACACCAGCGTCACTGGTGCAAAAAATGCCATTGTACGATCCCGCTCTTCGTAACTCTTACTACGCACCCTCAACCGAAACAAAAAGCCCACAACTTGAAAAACATACTTCGTCACGGGCGAACTGATACCACGAGGGACAACAAATGTCTTGATAGCCGAAACACACGTGCCGATGATAATAAACAAACCAAACAAAAAAATGACGACTCGAAAAGCAATCATACCCACTTCAGTCAAATCCATGCGAACCTCTTTAGAATTATGAATTCATCAAGGTAAAATTATCCACTGTATTGAAACTGTTACAAACTGTGATAATCTCTGCGCAAACCTTCAACATTTAAACCTTGAAGGTTTGACAAGAAAACTTAACCCACAAAGGAACAACTTATGGAATATTCCCACTTTGAACACATCCTATTTGAAAAAAAAGAAAATCATGTGCTCTGGATGACGCTCAATCGTCCTGAGGTACTTAATGCTGCCAATCAACGCCTGCACACAGAATTGGTTGAAGTTTGGCGCACCATTGATCGCGATCCCGATGTGCACGTTGTGGTTGTTACCGGTGCTGGACGCGCCTTCTCGGCAGGTGGCGATTTGCAAATGGTAGAAGATGCATACCGCAACTATGATGAAGTGCTGCGCATTCTCGATGAGGCACGCGATTTGGTCTACAACATGCTCAACTGCAGCAAACCGATCATCTCGGCGATCAATGGCCCTGCAGTTGGGGCGGGTTTGGTTGTGGCTCTTTTGGCTGATGTCAGCATTGCGGGAGAAAATGCACGTTTGGCAGATGGTCATGTGCGTATGGGGGTTGCCGCTGGCGACCACGCCGCCATCATTTGGCCTCTGCTCTGTGGTATGGCTAAATCTAAATATTACTTGATGACCAGCGATTTTGTTTCTGGCAAGGAAGCAGAGCGAATGGGATTGGTTAGTTTGTGCGTACCTGACGATCAAGTAATAGCTAAAGCAGATGCTGTAGCTATAGATCTGGCCACAGGGCCACGTCACGCGATTCGTTTTACCAAACGCGCCTTGAATCAATGGTTGCTGCAAGCAAGCCCCATTTTTGATCACTCCCTCGCTTTAGAAATGCTCGGCTTTTTCTCGGAAGATATGATGGCGGGTATTGAGGGATTACGGCAACGGAAACGGCCGTCTTACCCATCAAGCAAATAAAACATCGTGGCAAGTAGCGGGTTGCAGTTAGCAAATAAACGTTGTTAGC
>JBNKHS010000294.1:0-5804 GCA_050290485.1 Promineifilaceae bacterium (SeqCode)
GACCATAAATATCGGCCGTGTCTAAAAAATTTACCCCTATATCGAGGGCGCGATGAATGGTAGCCACTGATTCTGCTTCATCCGCCGCCCCATAAAACTCAGACATGCCCATACAGCCCAAGCCAATCACAGAAATATCTAAATCGCTGTGGCCTAATCGTTTTGTCGGCATCTGCTCTTTACTGATTGTCATCATCATTCTCCTAATCATTTTTTGATTGTAACAATATTCAGTATAGGAATCCTCTACCCGAATTCACATATCTATTTCTATGAAACATTTGCCTAAAACTCCGGAGGTCAGCGAAAATTGAAAGAATTTCTGCCAAATCTTGTTATAATCCTCCAATCGGTCTTGAAACCAACGAGCAGAGGAAACAATGAAAAGTAAAAAAGAACAGTTGGCTTGCCTACTTAGAAAGCATGCACAGCAGGAATGGTCTACACAAACAGGAATCGACGGTGTGCGCATTTATCGTACAGATCATCCTACAGAACGAAAATCTGCTATTTATAAGCCGAATGTAATCATCGTGGGACAAGGGGCTAAACGTGCCTACATTAACGATCAAGCGTTAACTTATGATGCCCACAACTATCTTATTTTATCGACGCCGCTTCCGCTTGATTCTCAAGTTGTTACTGCATCGCCAGAACGGCCGTTTTTATCGTTGATGATTGATGTTGATATTCCTATTATTCGTGAGTTGATTTTAGATTTAGACGACGATCAGTTAAAACCAGGACTCATTCAGACAGGCATTAGCTCTTCTCAAATGACTGAACAGCTGTTGGATGCCACGTTACGCCTGATGAAATCGCTCGACGATGATCGGGATTGTAAAGTATTGGGTCCTATGATTAAACGTGAAATTTTGTATTTGATGCTTGAAGGGGAACAGGGTAAGTATCTGCGGTCGATTGCCTTACAACAAGGGCAATTCCATCGTATTTCGAGCGTTATTCAACAGATTCATATGGAATACAATCAAGATTTTGATGTGACCGGCATGGCAGAAATGGCCAACATGAGCCCATCGACATTTCATCTCAACTTCAAAGCCGCAACCTCACTCTCCCCCCTCCAATATCTAAAAAAGATTCGTTTGCACCAAGCGCGAGATTTAATGATCCAACAAGGGCTGAATGCAAGCGAGGCCGCTTATGAAGTAGGGTATCAGAGTACATCACAATTTAGCCGCGAGTTTAAGCGCCTATTTGGGTTACCCCCAACAGAAGAGGTCGCACGCTTTTTTTAAGCGATGTACAGCAACAATTTACCTCGTTCTAGCTTGGGAAACAGTTGGTTCTGCTAGTTGGTTGGGATGCACGGCCGTTTTTTGCCAATTGAGTTCCAGTTCATCCCGTTTACGGCTTACATGTTTTGTAATAAGTTGGAATTGCTTTTCTGACAAGCGCAAATACTCTTGTTGTAATCCTTGAGCAACCGCTTTCAAGTCAATGCCCACCAATTCCAGTTGATTCATATGGTAATAAGCTTGGTCAACGCCCGTCGTCAATGTTGGTTTTACCTGGCCATGCTTCATAAAAGCAGAAAGCGTCGCTGGAGCAAAGGTGCTTACTGTGTTCTCTCCCATGAGCGCTTCAAGATAATAGGTTTCAGCATAAGATGGATTACGTGGGGTCGTACGCGTCCATTTTGGCCGCAAAATATGACCACCTTTTTTCTCTAATTTTCCCCAGCGTGGACCGCTAAATAGCTGTTGGCAGCGATCGTACAATATTTTAGCTTGCGAAACGGCCGTTTTTCCCAACAACTCAGGACGCTTCTTATCTGCCAACAACCCATCCACAGCCTCATCCAATGGTGACAGTGAAAACGAAGCCACAGAGTTAGGAACAAAACGCCAAATGCTGTGCGTGTCTAAAAATATTTCCAAACCTTCAATATATGCCTTTGCCACTTGTTCATAGACATCTACAGAAAAGATATGGGTCACATTAACACGTACACCATCCTTCGTTAACAAGCGAATGGCCTCAATGCCCTCGACAGTAGCCGGAATTTCTACAATCACATTAGAGCGATTGATAACTGCTTCTAAATGAGTAATCGCCGCAATTGTGTTCACCGTATCATGCATCAGGGCAGGATCCAGCTCCATCGATACAAAGCCTTCTAATCCATTACTTTCCTGATACAAATTGTGCATATAATCAGCGGCAACTTGCGCATCGTGAAAAATAAGTTTGCTGGCAATCTGTGGGGCGGGCACACCATCACGGACCAATTCCCAAATCGACTCATCATAACTGGTTGTTGTGGTCAGCACCGTATCAAAACTGGCCGCATTGGCGGTGAATCCCTGAATACCATCATCAAGGTGCCGCCGGAAATCGCCCGATTGGATAAATGGGCGATGCAAATAGTTAAGCCAAGTCGATTGACCTAATGCATGAACCTGTTGCAACTTATTCATTTTGACCTCCTAACAATAATTTGGGCATTTTGCAAGGAATGAAGTGTGATAAGAAGCGGGTCAATGATGGGAAAATTTCCATCCATCAGAAACGTGTTTATTGGGGTGTATTGGCTCGCTTGTAAACAGTATACAATATTTCCTTGTGGTTCGGTGAATTATTTGAGGCTATGATACGCAATTGGTATCATCAAAATTTAATGCACTAAACTTTAGGATTTTAAGATAATGTCTATTTTAGAAACGAATCGTTTAACACTCAATCAATTTACGGTAGAAGATGCTCCATTTATTTACACATTATTAAACGATCCCGATTGGCTGCGATTTATTGGGGACCGAAATATTCGTTCTTTAGCCGATGCGCGTGACTTTATCCAAAATCGATTGATGGCTAACTACGAAAAGTTTGGATTTGGCTTTTACCTTGTCACACGCAAAGATAGTGGCGAGTCGATTGGTATGTGTGGCTTGGTAAAACGAGACTTTTTGGACGATGTCGATATTGGCTATGCGTTTTTGCCGCAAGCGCGTGGTCAAGGATTTGCATTTGAGGCGGCAGAAGCAGTGATGGCTTATGCCCAAAATGTGTTGCACATTCCCCGCATTGTGGCCATTACAGATGTAGATAATGTGCGTTCCATTCGATTGCTGGAGAAGTTGGGGCTTTATTTGCAAGGCCAGATTCCATACCCAGGAGAAAATACGGCCGTTAATCTATTTGCACCCAAAGCATAAACCAAAATCTCAACCTGTTTGCCTTTGGAAAGGTGGATTTGCTCCGTTATAATGTAATCACAAATCCAAAAAGGCGGGAAATAAAATGGGTAAAGATAAAGTCGCTGCAGCCGATGCTAAGAATGAAATCCCTTCTGGGAATGATTTAGATCAATTGCGTACAATCCTATTTGGAAATCAAGCACGTGCCATCGAAAAACGACTAAACGACCTTGAGATCCATTTAGAAGATGTCCGCCGCGAGTTAAATCAACAGTTCGACGAAAAAATCGATTCATTAGCAGAAACAACGTCAAATGATTTAACCAAAACGCAGCAATCATTCAACGAACAGTTAGCCAGCCAGGCAAATGAACAAGCCAAACAAAACAAAGAATTACATGCGCGTCTGGACCAACTGACAGCTGATTTCAACAAACAATTACAAGTCGCACAAAAAGAGTTAAGCCAGCAAATCGATAAACAAGCTTCAGATTTACATCGAAAATTGCTGGAGTTCCAGTCAGAAGCACGCCAACGAGATGATGATCTTCGTCTGGAAATGTTAGCGTTAGGTGCCATGCTGGACAATCAAAAAGCAGGGCGCAATGAATTGGCGCAAATGCTTTTGCAAATGGGCGAACAGTTGCAAGAAAACGTCAAGAAATCGGCTGTTTCTAAACCAGATACAAAGTCAAAATAGTTGCCAATGGATAATAAGGATGCAGAGCGTAGTGTAAATGCGGAAGAGGAGAAAGCTTCCGTTCAGGACATTGATGCTGTCCGTTCGCTCCTTTTTGCCCAAGAACAAGCACGCATTGAAGCACTTGAGGAACGCGCTATTGCTTTATTGCAAGCGATAGAACAACAAGATGCCAGCCATCAACAAGCCTTACAAGAAGAAGCAGTGAATCTCCAAAATGAGATTGAAGCACTGCGGAAAACGGCCGTTTCTCACGCAGCCCAAGCCGATGAATTACAAAACCGTCTCGATCAATTACGCGATAATATTCAAAAAGAATCGGAAGCCTTAATCCCTCACCTGACAGAGCAAATGAGCGGCATGATTAGCGCCACCATCCGTGAATCACGCGATGAAATGGCTGAAGCATTAGGCCCCGTTATGGGCGAAGCCATTCGTGTGCAAATTCGCGATTCTAAAGATGAAATGGTGGACGCCCTTTATCCCATCATCCTGACCACTGTACAACGTGCTGTTGCTGAGTTTACACGCGAATTACAACAAAACATTGATGCTCGTTTACGTTCGACATTTGGCATTCGTGGCTTTTTTCGTCGTGCGCAAGCGCAGCTTGGTGGTGTTTCGCAAGCAGAGTTGGCTATGCGCGATGCGCTCCCCTTTGCCATTCGTCAGGTCTTTCTTATTCAACACGATTCAGGTCTCTTGTTGGCACAATACAACGTTGCTGACGCCGCAGCAGAAACGGCCGATTCTGACTTAATCAGCGGCATGCTCACGGCCATCCGCGATTTTGCTCACGATTCCTTTGCCAATGGGGATGCTGATGCCCATCTAGACGAGATTCAATATGGTGATGCCCAAATCATTTTGCAAAATGGACAATTTGTCTACTTAGCTGTCGTCTCCACAGGTGTTGAACCAGAATGGTATCGAGCCCAACTGCGTACATTTGTCTCTGAATTGCATATTCATCATGCGCCACTACTGCGCGACTATGCTGGCGATCCGGCAACATTACCAGACTTTGAGCCTAAACTAGCAAATCTCTCCAGCACCATTACCCAGCGGAGCCAGCCCGCCACCGCCCCCATGAGTCGGGGGCAAAAATGGATGCTGGTACTCGGCGGTGTTTTGGCCATTTTACTCCTCTTTACCGCTTGTTTTTATTTGCAATTCACCATCGCTTTGTACCCTATTGCTTTCGGCGACACCCCCACACCAACAATGACAGCAACGGCCGTTCCGCCAACCATCACACCCACTTTTACAAGCACACCAACAAACACACCCACCACAACCCCAACCAACACAGCCACGCCGACACCAACTTTTACAGCCACAGCAACAGCAACACCACCAAGTACAAATACACCCACACCAGCCCCTTCAGCCACACCAACTGGTACGCCAGCCCTGCCCTTCACCATTGCGCCTGTTTGGTCCCGCACAGAGCCGTCGTTAACGGCCGATTTGCTTATTCCTGTTCCTGGCAATACACCACTAAACATTCTTGCTCGGCAAGGTTTTTGGGTTGAAGTTACCTGGCAGGATGGCGGAGATTTACAACTTGGCTGGATACCCATACAATGGGTAAACTTTAATGGAAATGATCTATTTTCTACAAATGATTGAACTATCCCGCTGCAAATGGACGGGGTAGCAAAAACGGACAAGAATTTTTTACGCCACAAGTGGCGGGGTATTCAACCCCTTTAGGGTAGCAAACTGTTTTGAGGGAATGATAAACGTTGGCAACAAAGCGTGTAGTGCAAAAGAAAATTTGTTTATTGGGGGATTTTGCCGTTGGCAAAACCAGTTTAATCCGTCGCTATGTAAACGGCCGTTTTGATGATAAATATTTAAGCACAATTGGGGTAAAAATATCGCGCAAAGCAGTTGAACTAGACAATTGCACATTGAACCTGCTAATCTGGGATTTAGCG
>JBNKHS010000295.1:0-5786 GCA_050290485.1 Promineifilaceae bacterium (SeqCode)
AAAGGTTTGTTTTATCCATAAACTTTATATCCTATGGTTACAAATTCTGAGCCAGTTCAGAAATATCAGCAAAAATAAAATCTGGTTGGTTGCCATTGGCATGAGCCAAATCATCGCGAGAAGAAATACCTGATAAAACGAGAATCGAGTTCAGGCCAGCTGCATTCGCCCCCTCAATATCTGTATTTAAACGATCGCCCACCATGGCTGTGTTTTCTTTTGTGCCCCTCAAGCGTTTTAATGCATCTTCAAAAATGATTGTTCCTGGTTTGCCCACAGTAATCGGTTTTTGGCCTGTCGCCGCTTCCAGCAAGGCCAAAAATGAACCTGCACCCGGCAAGTTTCCCCATTCACTAGGGAAACTTACATCGGGGTTTGTACCTATAAACGTAGCGCCATGATTGATGCAAACAGCACCAGCAGCAAAATCCTTATAGCTAGCATCACGCCAAAAGCCAACGACGACAATTTCAGCACGTTTCCCATGCACCATTACATCTTCAACAGTTAAAATCTCGAAGCCACGACGCCGAATGGCATGATGAATGCCATCGCCACCCAGCACATAAACGGCCGTTCCCGCTGCATAGGCCTCCGCCAAATAACTCCCTGTCGCTTCCGACGACGTAAGCACTTGTGCTTCATCAATTTCCACACCAAAATCTTTAAAGCGTGTAATATATTGCGCTGGTGTTTTTGAGGCGTTATTTGTTGCCAAGACAAAATTGCGACCAGTGTTACGCAATCGTGCAAAAAAATCCACGAAACCAGGCATCGGCGTATCCCCATGCCATAAGACTCCGTCCATATCCAAAATAAAATTTTCTATATGCTCTAACATCTAATTCCTACTTTTATGAAGTAAAAAGCCGTCAGCTAAAAGCAGACGACTAATCCAAATTATAAGCAGATGTGTAACGAAGGGGTAACTAAATGAACAACTTATAAGGTGGACGGGGAAACAACTCGTGTTATACAATCCCCTACCAAAACTAGACGACCAGCTTAGAGAAGAGGCAATTTGTGAAATTATCTGTCATTATTCCTGTATATAACGAGGTCCAAACCCTTGAACCCGCTGTAAAAGCTGTATTAGCTGTTGACCTGGCCCATGAAATCATCATCGTTGATGATGGCTCTACGGATGGCACCTTAGAGTTGTATCCGGCCATCGCCGAGCTTGATGATTCTATAAAAGTCTTTAAGCACGAAAGAAACCAGGGCAAAGGCGCAGCCGTGCGCACAGGGTTCAGTAAAGCAACTGGAGAAATTTTCCTTATTCAAGACGCAGACCTCGAATATGACCCCCGCGATTACCCTGCATTAATTCAACCGATTGAAGAAGGTAAGGTCGTTGTTGTCTATGGCTCTCGTTTTCGTGGCGGACCCACCAAAACGATGTTCTTTGCCCATATGGTGGGTAACAAGTTTTTAACCCTAGTCACCAACATTTTGTACAACACAATTATCACCGACATGGAAACGTGCTATAAAGTTTTCCTTGCTGACGCCGTACGCGACATTCCTCTACGGGCCAAAGGGTTTGAATTTGAGCCCGAAATCACATCCAAAATTTTAAAAAGAGGGCATCGCATTTATGAAGTGCCCATCTCTTATAATGGGCGTGAATTTGAAGAGGGGAAAAAATTGAATCCTTGGAAAGAAGGCCCGAAAGCACTTTATTATCTCATTAAATATCGATTTGTGGATTAAATTATGAACGAAAACATATCAGCAGACAATGAATTGCCAGAGGGTCATCGCTCTGGCTTTGTAGCAGTTATTGGTCGTCCCAATGCGGGCAAAAGCACCCTCATGAATGCCTTTCTTGATGACAAGATTGCTATTGTCACCCCTCGCCCGCAAACAACCCGTTCCCGTCAGCTTGGCATTTATACGACTGATACAGAACAGATCGTGTTTATAGATACACCGGGGATTATGAAACCGCGCCATAAATTAGATGAATATATGGTGGAAGTCGCTACTGAAAGTTTAGAAAGTGCAGATGTGGTTTTATGGTTGGTGGATGCCAGCGATCCTATCGGAAAAGGGGATCGGGTTATCGCTGAGAAACTCGCAAAACTTGATGAGTCGATTCCGATTATTTTGGCGATGAATAAAAGTGACTTATTAAAACCAGAACAAGTCATTCAGCAAACAGAAGTGTATCATTCGCTCCTACCTCGTGCGCAATGGATTTTGTTTTCAGCCTTAAAAGGAAACGGCCGTAACGAACTGCGCGACCTGATCATCAAAACCTTGCCGGAAGGACCCCGCTTTTACCCTGCCGACCAAATTACAGACGTGTACATGCGTGATATGGCCGCTGAGTTCATTCGTGAGCAAATCTTTCTGCAATTGAGAGATGAAATTCCTTATGCGATTGCCGTCCAAGTGATCGACTTTAAAGAACGAGATAATGGCACCACCTACATCAGCGCAAATATTTATGTGGAACGAGATAACCATAAGCGAATACTCATTGGCAACAAGGGCAGCCAACTCAAAAAGCTGGGGGCGGCCTCACGCAAAGAGTTAGAAACACTCGTCGAAGGCAAAGTGTTCCTTGAACTTTGGGTCAAAGTTGAACCAAAATGGCGCCAAAACGAGAAAGCGCTACGTCGTCTTGGTTATCAAAAAATGGAATAGCTTGCTATTCAGCCGGCACATTACTTTGATAGTGCGTGGTACGTAGTGCGTAAAATGTTCTCGACTACGCACTATTTTTGTCAATTACCCCAGCAAATCCCAAAAAGCTTTTTTAGAAGAATGGGAGCCATCTATTCTTGTATCATACCCATATTGTTTGAATTACATTAGTAACGTTTCATCTCGCGAAGCGATTCTCCTATAAATGGGTTTTCCTATTTAGTTTTTGCAGCATTTATGGAACAATCTAGGTGAAACATTGTTTTTATGAGGTACACCTTACGGGCGCAATGCATCTACAATTAATGTGTAGATGGTCATTGAGGAGAAAAATATGACAACAGAAGATCAACAAATCAGTAGACGTGGATTTCTGAAAGGTGTCGCCGTTACGGGAGCAGCGGCGGTAGCCACAGGAGCTGGTGCAGCCACTTTAATGCAACAATCAGCCAATGCACCCTTAACGACAAATGTAGTCAGTGCACCGCCACCACTACCAGCAACGGCCGTTCCCAATATGGCCAACATCAGTGCCGATGAAATGTTAGCACGGTTAGCTTCTGCACAAGCAGAAAATGTACGCTTGCAAGCCCAGTTAGATGCCGCCAATCGGCAGCTTGTTGGCGCACAAGCAGATGATCAAAATGCGCTAGCCGCCCAAGAAACTTACAATGTGCAGCTGGCTGAAGCGAACAATCAAATTGGGGTATTGGCGGGGCTTATCGCGCTCTACGAGCAGTTGGATAGTGTTGACGTTGATGCTGTGGTCGAAAATGGTTTAACGGCCGTATCCGAAACACTCAATAATTTAATGGCTGACGTTCCCACGCTCGAAGAAAGTTTAGAAATGGGGCAAATCGCATTAGCCGAGGTAGAGAATCACATCCCTCTACTCGATAACGGCCGTTTATGGCTCGAAAATCATAGTGGCAAATTAGATAGTTATTTCAAAGCAATTGAACTCATTCTGCTTGAAGTTGTAGAGTCTGCTGGGCCATTTCTCGACATGCTCAACAGTTGGTTCGAAAGTGTTAAAAAATGGCTCCCCTTCGGTTTAGGAGAAAAAGCCACCAATGTCATGCAAACCATCACCACATTGCTCCTGGAAACCCCAGCAACCATCAGTGGCTTAAACACCAACGTCGCCCAACCCCTTGATGTTTGGCTCGCTAAAGATCAAAACAATGAAGTCAATTTGCAAAAGAACTTAATCAAGCCATTACGAGAAAATGTGATCGCACAATCAAACAATGCGGCAGGCAAAGCCAAGCAAGTTGAATCAATTTACAATGAACAACTGCATGCGCCCATAAATACAGCCGTTGCCAGCCAAAGAGTCATTCGCAATCTCATCACAGAATATCGCGAAAACAATCAAGTTTAAACCAACTTGTACCATGCAAAATAAAGATTGGTTGACCATTAGGAACGGAAATCAAATAAGATGACGTAGTCATTACCTTACCGTTCCTGCACACTGACAATACAATTCCGTATATTATTTCATCGTCAGAATTTAGCCGTTAACCAATCTTTATATCCGTATTCACGTTTGGACAAATTAGGGGATTAGCGCAACACGAGTGTCATTGTGGCAATGATCAAAACAATGATCATGATAAAGAAAGTGATAATAAGCAAGATCACCAACCAATCTGTCTCGTGAATGTTTTCTTCATACTGAGGCTGTGCGGCAGGCAGATCTTCTTCCACGTCCCGTAATTTTGCAACGTTTCCGTTTTTCGGCTGGTTAAGGACAGCCGAGCCTAACGCTTCTACCTTGTCACCTACATAATTTGCCAGCAAATCTGTAGTTATGACGACATCGCCATCTTCCTCCATGGCCTCTGCTAAATCCGTCACCATCTCTACAGGGAGCCTATGAATAGCATCATCTGCTTCATTTGCATCGGCAACCCCCAACTCTTCTTGAACTTCTAATGGGGCAATTTTCTGCACCCAAATTGGCAAATTAGCTGGCTCAAGCTGCGAATAAGCTTGGGATCGACGCTTAACACCCTCTAACGCTTCTGCCAACGCTTTTTGTTCATGGACCAAAGCCAATGAATCTTCTGAAAAGAGGGGTTCCATTTCCTCTTCTTCAAAAATGATTTCAACATCATGCGTCAACAAAAAATAATCTGCGAAACGTGGGTCAAAGGTTAGATGTCCACCAACACGTACTTTCTCCCCTTCCCAAACAGTCGTTGGATTTTCGGCACTTTGGGTAAGCATACAACGCAATACATAATCATCTTCCAAAAGCTCAAATTCAATATGCTTAACACGGCCGTTTACTAAACCCGTTCCTTCTTCGATAACAGGATCCTTTACTTCTCCGACAACACCCATCACAAAAACCAAGCCTAGTGGTAATTCCTTAGGCAATTGCAGTGCCAAACGATGATTCAAACGACGTACAGATATATCCATGACCGCACTATTATAGCCAGAAATCAAAAAACTTAGAAAGGAAATCGGGAGCAATTTAGAAAAATAGGACTAAATAATTATCAATTCCCAAAATTCAAAAAAATCATCCAATTCTCATTTGACGAATAAAAGAGTGATGCTATACTTACGCTCCTGTATGCTCTACATGGAGCAACAATATTTTTCTGCCTAAAACAGATATTAATATCTAAATATTGAGATGTGCCGACGTAGCTCAATTGGCAGAGCAATGCTCTTGTAAAGCATAGGTTATGGGTTCAAGTCCCATCGTCGGCTCTGGCATAAGTGTCACAATTACGAGGGTCAGTGTCCCGAGCGGCAAAGGGGGCGGACTGTAACTCCGCTGGCGTATCGCCTTCGCAGGTTCGAGTCCTGCCTGGCCCACTCCGTTACTTTAAGTGAAACAAATTGAATGCCCGCGTAGCTCAGGGGTAGAGCGCATTCTTGGTAAGAATGAGGTCATGGGTTCAAATCCCATCGCGGGCTTTTTGCCCCGTGTATCTGACGCTAAATTGTAAGGTGCCGGGGTATTATTGTGAAAGGTGAATTAAATTAGGAACCGCATCCCTCTAAGTGAGATGCCCCACAAGGAAGGTTTTTACAATGGCAAAAGAAAAGTTTGTGCGCGAAAAACCACATGTGAATATCGGCACCATCGGTCATGTTGACCATGGGAAAAC
>JBNKHS010000296.1:0-5780 GCA_050290485.1 Promineifilaceae bacterium (SeqCode)
AAATCAGAATTAAGTAATGTAAAGTTAAGGGTAAGCTGATCTTGTTCATCCAAGATGATACTGGCTGTGGTTGCTTGACGAATGCGGCTGAGGAGGACGTTTAGGGCGCGATTAGGTGCTTTGGCTTCGGTGCAAAATAGCATCATTAGTGTTTGTCGTGTTTGCGGTGGGTTGGCGGCTAAGTAGGCGAGCAAAGCGCGGCTTTTGCGTCGCAGGGAGATGGCTTGACCCGTTGTTGTTTGCAATAGTTGTAAGTTACCCAGTAGGTTAAGCGTAAAGGGTGAAACGGCCGTCATTGTTCCCATTTTAACAGAAATGAACTGTGTAAGGCATAATCAATTTGACGAAATGGGGGTAGAAAAGAGAAAGTTTGTGCGGTTATGGCACGGGATGTTTAGAAAACGACCTAGGGTAGTGTTTCCTAGGTCGTTCAATAAAGTTTAGGCCGTGATTTGGGCGCGTAGTGCTTCTGGATCGAGAATGGTGATGTGCCCGTTTTCGACCAAAATCCAATCACGTTGACGGAACTCGCGTAACCCTTTGTTGGTGCTTTCGCGGGTGGCGCCAATAAGGCTGGCAAGCTGGCTTTGGGTTAAAGCCATATCGATGTAGACACCAACCTCTTCAACACGGCCGTAATTTTGCGCCAGTTCCATCAGTTTACGCGCTAATCGTTGTGGTACGGGCAACGAGGTTAAAGAATCCATTTGCCGCGTGTTGTAGCGTACTTTCTTGGTCAGCTCATGCATAAAGTTGAAAGAGAGTTGTGGCATTTGGCGCATGTGTCGACTGAATGCTTGTCTTTCGATGATGTAGAGGGTTGTTGGACTAATCGCAACGGCTGTTGCTGAACGTGGCAATCCATCAATGACGGCAAGCTCCCCAAAAATGTCCCCAGAGCGGCCAAATAAAATAACAGACGTTTCACTGCCATCAAAGCCATTGATAAAAATACGAACTTGCCCCGATTTGACCATATACAAAACTTCACCAGGATCACCTTCCCGGAATATGACTTCACCCTGCGCGTAGCGACGCGGAATGATATCTTGGCTGATGCGCATCAATTGGGTGTCAGATAAGGATTTAAACAGCTCTGTATTTGCCAAAAATTGTAGGTTTTTCATATTTGTTTTTGAACTTCGTGTAGGAGTGGCTAGTTTGTTCATTTTATTACCTGTACTGTTCAGTAAACTCTTGAAAGATGAATATCATTCCAGAATTTATGTTAAGGAGAACGAAAAATGCCACTCGTTTTAAACGAAGCCACTTTTCGTTCTCCACTTATTCGTAACTCACAAGATTAGGATGAAAGTTGGAGTTTGTTGTGAATTACATATTTTCAATCTACTGGCTAAAAAGAGTTAGATCATGCTGTAATAAGTAGATTGAGTAGTAGACCAACACCAACAGCTAAAGTAACACTTGCTAATAACTCTGCCAGGTAAACGGCCGTATCTTGTTGCCGAACAACTTGTGGCCATTCCATCATCAAACGGGGTAGGATAACCAGTGGCACTAAGAAGAATTGACCCAAAGCTACAAATGTCGTCATTAAAACACGTTCTAACATCGCTAAATATTTACTGTTGCCATTAAAATCTGGCGCCGAACCGTTAACCAAACCATATACAGTGAACTTAACAACTACCCAAGCAGGCATGGTGATAAAAGCATAAGCTAAGAGGAAGAGTAATAAACGATCACTTTGTAAACTATTTTGAATGTTTATACTCACATAAGCTAAATCTAAATAACCACCTGCCGCTAGCGCAAAGACGATGACAATAAAGTGAGCAACTTGATCAAACGAGAATCGTGCTAGAGGGGAGATTGGTAGGTTGATTTTTAGTTGAACGGAATCAATTATGAAATGCATCACCCCGATAAATAAAGCCCACATCCACCAATCTGGATTGATGGGTAAAATAAAAAGCCATGTGACGAATAAAACAATCATACAATGGAACAATACACCTTTCAGTTCCCGTGCTTTCCATGCAGCTAAGGAATTCCATTGTAAAATATAATCTCCGACGAGATGTGCCAAGAACATTGCGATAATCACGACACCTCACCTCCATGTTGATGTAGTCAATAATGATTTGAAACAAATCGTTTCTTTTCCTCGTTCATTGACTTCTCTAATGTGCTTCTTTGAGCAGCTCCCTTTCCGTTCTAACCATATACTACTGGAAGCACAAGCTTCCAGCTGTGACGTATTTCACATTCTACTGAAATCCGCTTTACATTTGATGAGAATTGGTTTTGTGAATGGTAAAAAGACCGTTAAAATCTGAGCAGGCTCTACCAAAAAGTGAGGTTTTTCATGAATAAACAAACATCCAGTTTGCCAAAACAACTAGCTGATGGTCTATTGTTGCGGTGGGCTACAGCAGCAGATACGGAAGCGATTGCTGATTTTAACATGCGAATTCATAGTGATGATCCTGAAAATCCGTATCAGTTTTTGCGGTATTGGACACAAGATTTGATGGCAGAATTTCATCCGACTTGCTCTCCTGCCAACTTTACGGTTGTTGTGGATACCCATTCAGATGATCAGGTTGTCTCATCTATGAATCTAATTTCACAGACATGGTCTTACGATGGAATTCCTTTTGCTGTTGGACGACCGGAGCTTGTGGGAACAGATGATCATTATCGACGTAAACGGTTGGTGCGCTACCAATTTGAGGCTGTTCATGCCAAAAGTGAAGCGCGTGGCGAGATGGTGCAAGCCATTACGGGAATTCCTTGGTTTTATCGTCAATTTGGGTATGAAATGTGTGTTAACCTGGGTGGTAGTCGTCAGTTATATTGGGCAAAACAGCGTCACCTTGAAGTGGATGAAGAAGTTTATTCACTACGTGATGTGACTGAAGATGACATTCCTATATTGGATCAATTATACGGCCGTTTCTGTACCCACAGTTTGCTAAATCGTCTTCGTGATGAGGCAGAATGGCGCTACGAATTGTTTGACGCCCATCGTGAATCTCCTTATGCGCGCAATGTAAAGATGATTGCAGATCTGGAAGGCAATATTGTTGGCTATGTTGAATATCAACAATGGGGAACCCATTTTTCGTTTCGTGAAATTGCTGTTGCTGAAGGTGTTTCTTTGCGTGCTGTGGCCTTATTTGTGTGTCGTCAATTACAAAAAGAGGCAGATACCTTAAACAAAGAGCGGGAAAAACCAATCGATCATATTACGTTTGAGTTGGGCGATTCTCACCCTCTTTACACAGCACTCGACCGGGAGTTGGATAAACAGCGCCCACCGTATGCTTGGTATATTCGAGTTGCTGATGTTCCTGCATTTTTGCGCCACATTGCCCCTGTTTTAGAAAAACGATTGGCCGCGAGTATGATGGCTGGCTATTCGGGCAAGATACAACTCAATTTTTATCGGGTGCAATATGAACTTGTTTGGGAAAAAGGCCGTTTACAAGCTGTGCAACCTTATCAACCGAAGACGTTTGAAGACGGACATGCCTTCTTCCCCGACCTAACCTTTTTACAACTTTTATTTGGACACCGTTCCCTAAGTGAGTTAGATCGCGCTTTTACTGATTGTTTTGCACGCAATCCTGATGCGGCCGTTTTGTTGGACGCAATCTTCCCGAAACGGCCG
Source organism: Promineifilaceae bacterium (SeqCode) (assembly GCA_050290485.1). Lineage (GTDB taxonomy): Bacteria > Chloroflexota > Anaerolineae > Promineifilales > Promineifilaceae > JBNKHS01. The sequence goes on from JBNKHS010000296.1 coordinate 3,638, forward strand.
TCTTTAATTCTTCCTCTGGGATAAACTGTATGATGCAAAACCCTATTCAACCATTTATTGAGTATCAAGGTGTCTTTATTGTTGATGGTGGCTTGGCTACTGAGTTAGAGTGGCGCGGCTATGATTTAGGTGATGAATTATGGTCTGCCAAATATTTATTGGAAGATCCTGTTGCGATTCAACAAGTGAACCGCGATTATTTGTGGGCAGGGGCGGATTGTATTGTCAGTGCCACTTACCAGGCGACCATTCCCGGTCTGATGCGGCGTGGACTAACCGAAACAGAAGCTGAGGATTTGCTGCGTTTTTCTGTAAAGCTAGCCCTTGATGCCCGTGACGCATTTTGGTCAGATGAAACCAATCATCACAATCGATTACGGCCGTTAGTAGCTGCGTCTGTAGGCCCGTATGGTGCTTATCTTGCCAATGGAGCTGAGTACACAGGTGATTATGATTTAGATGTGACTGGATTGACAGAATGGCATCGTCAGCGGTGGCATATCTTGGCAACGAGCGGTGCCGATTTAATTGCTTGTGAAACAATTCCCTCTTTTGCTGAAGCGGAAGCATTGCGTCATTTAATCTTGGAAACACCAACGATGCCAACATGGGTAAGCTTTTCTTGCCAAGATGGACAACATATTAGTGATGGCACACCGATTGCACAATGTGCAGAGTTACTTGATGCGTTACCCAATCTTGTGGCCATTGGCGTTAACTGTACACCCCCGCGTCTTATGCCCGCGTTAATCAAAGAAATACAGTCAGTGACGAATAAGCCTATCATTCTTTACCCTAATTCTGGTGAAGGGTATGATGCAGACACGAAACGTTGGGTTGGCGATACAGAACCTTCTGCATATGGCACAATCTCACGTGAGTGGCGCAAGTTAGGGGCAGCGCTTATTGGTGGTTGTTGCCGTACCCGTCCCGCTCATATTCAACAGATACGTGATCGGACAAAACCGATAAGTCCAAAAGATAATCCTTAATATTGCTTGCGAACCATTTGGCAAACCGTTACGATTAGCAACGTTGCGTCTACTTATACGTACTAAGGGGCGTAAAAGAAATTATTATTGGAATAAATCTATTGAGTGACCAAAGTAACCCGATAACAAAAAGCATACAACCGCGAAACGGCCGTTTTCCAACCATCACCTGGAAACATATTCTCTTCATATTGATTTTGCTTGCCTTAGGCGTAGCTGGCTGGATGGCGCAAAGTCAAATTATGGCTACGTTCAGTATCCTCAGCGATCAAGAAGCTGTTAGTGCATACATCCAAAGTTATGGCCCCCTTGGACCATTGGTTCTCTTCTTTTTCCATTTGCTCCAAGTCATCATTGCCTTTATTCCAGGGCATGTATTCGTTGTTGCTGGGGGATATGTTTATGGTTTGTTTTGGGGAATCGTTCTCAATATCGTTTTTGTAGTTATTGCTAGCCAAATTGCTTTCCTCATGGCACAAAAAGCAGGGCGTCCTATCGTCAATCGGTTTGTTGATGCCGCAACTGTAGATAAATGGTCTGCCATTGCGGAGAAAAGGGGATTTCTGTTTTTCACAATCGCTTTTGTGCTACCTGTCTTCCCCACAGATGCAATGAACTTTGTGGCTGGGTTGAGTGGGATGTCTGGTTGGAAATTTTTGGCGGCCAGTGCATTAGGCCGTTTTCCAAGCATTATTCTGCTAACTTTAGTCGGGTCACATGGCATCGAATTTTCCAATTCTACATGGTTAGTCTTAGCCATTCTTGTTGCAACTGTGTACATTGTGGGTCGCATTACCATTCTTCGTATTGAAAGAGAGCATACACCTCCTCCAGCTTCTCGTGACCTGGAATAAATAACCGATTATTGAAGTTAGACAACCGAAAAATTTTTGTTAACGTATGTAGCCACCATTCGATCGTATGGTGTTGCATGAATATGAAAAGTTCATACTAAATTGTAGGCAAACTACCAACGTTTCTTAGCTTGTCAGTATTGTGCAAAGAAAAGTCAGATTTGTGCAAGTAATGAGCAATCATCTGCGTTATAACTATCTGCAAATGGTTCAACATCGATAATCAACAACATCACTCCTCGCCATTTATGCAAAAGCGATAAAGTTTTAAATTAACGAATTAAAATTTCATTGCTT
>JBNKHS010000297.1:0-5721 GCA_050290485.1 Promineifilaceae bacterium (SeqCode)
AGTAATCATCGTTTGGACACGTGTTTGGTGGGATTGGAGCGTAGATAACCATTGATCGGTGGCCACAAGAATATCTTCATCTGGATCGGGGGTGTCTAAGGCTTGGCGTAAGTTAATGCCTGGCCCTGACTGCTCTAGCTGTAGCAGCATGCGCAAGATGGACATGGTGCTGTAGCCAGCGAGACGGAGCAAACGAATCACACGTAATCGGCCGATTTCTGCTGCCCCATAATAGCGATACCGATTGTGTTCATGGCGTGGTACATTGATCATGCCGTTGCGTTCCCAGTCGCGCAGCATATCGGTAGAGACATCGAGTAAGACGGCCGTTTCTCCAATGGATAACGGCCGTTTTTGTTCTTCAACCAATTTCCCCGCAACCCACTGTTCTAAAAAATCAGCTGCTGCTTCTGCCTGTGCTTGTTCAGATTGAACGAGTGCAGCATGCTGATAGGCTTCGTCTAATGCTGCACTTAAATCGCCTGTTGCCGCCGTTCGTACCAAATGAACAGCCGATTTTCTGATCTTTCGTTGCGGCCAGCCCCCATGTAATGCCGTGCGGGCAAATTTCATTTGATCTAAATGTGCTGGCGTAAATTGACGGTATCCTTTCGCTGTGCGTGGAATTGGTGGCAAGAAACCCCACTCCTCATACAGACGTACCGTATTTGGGTGGATGCCGACCGCTTGGGCAATGTCAGAGGTGCGTAAAAAATGGTTTTTCATTGGCAATCCCTGCGAGCAAAATATTTCATTCTAGAATGATATGTAGTCCTTAAAAATTTACCAAATTGTACATAATCGCTATTTGATTTAACTTAGGTTAACTTTATTCTTTACAGGGTGGCAACTTCAAAGTTAACTTGTTCCATTGTTTCATTTTTCACAAGTGCCATAATAAAAAGGGAAGGTAAGGAGCTACCGAGGCAAGCCATCTAAATTGCTGTCTAAAAGTAAGGTCGTAAACAGCAATAGATAGTGTCTTTTAGAAGAGGATTTTCATGGCCGTGAATGAACTGGGCAGGGCGCAAACATTATCTGCGCCTTCGTTTCGTCTGAAGAGAATACAAACACGTTGGCACGTTTCACCATTTCAATTGCTTTTGGTGTTGGGTGCTTTATTTGTGTCTGGGCTAATTTTGTTGGTGCCTGCTTATCTTTTGCTGCGTACGGCGACGGGATGGGAGAATGCAGTCGAAACGTTGTCGCGACCGCAAACGTGGCAGGTGATGGGCAATACGATTTGGCTGGCTGGGTCCGTTACTCTGGCAACGGCCGTATTATCTATACCTCTTGCTTGGTTAACCACTTGTACCGATTTACCCGGCAAACGGATTTGGGCAGTGTTGTTGGCCTTGCCTCTTGTGATTCCCAGTTATGTGGCTGCTTTTCTCTTTGCATCGATGATGACCCCAAAAGGGTTGATACAACAATTGCTTTATCCCATTTTGGGCATTGAGCGTTTCCCCAATTTTTATGGTTTTGTTGGCGCGTTTTTCGTGCTGACAATGATCAGTTACCCATTTTCCTATTTAACGGTACGTTCGGCATTTAAACGGATGGACCCTGCTTTAGTTGAAGCAGCTCGTAGTTTAGGGACGTCCCCACACCGTGCTTTTTTTCGCGTGACGTTGCCTTATTTACGGCCGTCTATTTTAGCGGGCAGTTTGTTGGTCACACTCTACGTTTTACGTGATTTCGGTGCGGTGACGATGCTGCAATATTCGACGTTCACACGCATCATTTACAATCGGTATACAGGGTATAAATTGGATGCGGCGGCGGCCTTGGCCTTGGTACTGGTGTTGATTACGGCCGTTATTCTCTACTTCGAGCAAAAGGGGCGGGGACGGGCTCGCTATGAACGGATTTCAATTGGTGTCGCCCGCAAAAGCAGCCCCGTACAATTAGGGTGGTGGAAAATTCCTGCGCTTGCATTTGTAGGAACCACTGTGGTGATGGCTTTGGTCATTCCTGCTGTTGGCTTAATTTATTGGTTTGTACGTGGTTGGCAGCAAGATGGTGGCGTCAAGCAAATTGGTGGGGCGCAAAGCAATGTCGCTTCATTAAGTAGTTTGTTGGAACCAGCGTGGAATTCATTGTCTGCGTCGATGATGGGCGCTTTCTTGGCGATGTTGTTGGCCTTGCCCATTGCTATTTTAGTTGTGCGCCATCCAAGCAAAATCAGCCATTTCTTTGAGAAGATTACCTATGCCAGCTTTGCTTTGCCGGGCATTGTCGTTGCCTTAGCCTACGTCTTTTTTGGCATTAATTACGCTAATTCACTTTACCAAACATTGCCGTTATTGTTATTCGCCTATGTCATTTTATTTATTCCGCAAGCAGTGGGATCACAACGTTCTTCGTTGATGCAGGTATCACGTAGTTTGGAAGAGGCGGGGCGCAGTTTAGGGAAACGGCCGTCTTCCGTTTTCCGTCGCATTACCTTGCCCTTAGTTAAACCGGGGATGCTGGCTGGAGGTGCACTTGTCTTTTTGACGTGCATGAAGGAACTACCAGCTACGCTTATTTTAAGCCCGATTGGCTTTAGCACGTTGTCCTCGCAAGTGTGGGCAAATATCAGTGAAGCCTTTTTTGCCCGTGCCGCCGCGCCAACATTGCTCCTCATTTTATTGTCCTCAATTCCTCTCGCCTGGATGACCCTTAGAGAAAAAGAATAATTGTTAAAAATAAATGGTTGATATTAAATTTTTAATGAAAGCGCCATTAACCATTGAGTATTAACCGTTTACCATTATCCATTATGTATGCTGTAAGTTGTCAAAATCTCCATAAATCATTCGATAAGCAATCTATTGTCCGCGATGTCTCTTTCACGGTGGAAACGGGAAAAATTTTGGCTTTGCTAGGGCCGAGCGGCTGTGGCAAAACGACCACCTTACGCATGATTGCTGGCTTTGAAAAGCTGGACAGTGGGCGCATTGAAATTGATGGCGATTTGGTGACTGATGGTAAACGACATTTACCTCCCGAAAAACGACGGGCGGGGATTGTCTTCCAAGATTATGCGATCTTTCCGCATTTAAGTGTGGCTGAAAATGTGGGCTTTGGCTTATCTCGGCGTGAGCGTAAAGAGCGTACAGAAGAGATGCTTACATTTGTGGGTTTAGCTGGTTTGGGTGAACGAATGCCGCATGAGTTGTCTGGTGGACAACAACAACGGGTGGCGCTGGCACGCGCTTTAGCACCCAATCCTGCAGTTTTACTCCTCGATGAACCGTTCTCTAATTTGGATGCCGCCCTGCGTGAAGAGATGCGCTACGAAGTACGTCGTTTGTTGAAGAAGAGTGGGACAACTGCCGTTTTTGTGACCCATGATCAAGAAGAAGCATTGTTTATGGGGGATGAAGTTGCCGTGATGAGCGCTGGGAAGATCGAGCAGTTAGGGACACCTGAGCATATCTTTCATCAACCGCAAACCCGTTTTGTTGCCGAGTTTTTGGGGAATACTGATTTTGTGATCGGTACGGTTGCTGCGGATGGTGTGCGGACCCCATTGGGACTTTTGCAGCAACAAGTTGACTTACCGTTAGGAACGGCCGTATCGATTGCTTCACGTGCCGATGATGTAGAAATTGAGCAGGATGATGCTGGCAACGGCCGTATTACCTCGCGCCAATTTATTGGCATTGCTTTCATCTATGAGGTGACACTCAACGATGGCTCGAAAGTACACAGTTGGCAATCACATCTCACCCATTTGCCTGAAGGAACGGCCGTAAAAGTTTCCTTTGGTGATGCGCACGATTTAGTTCTGTTTCATGGTGATACGGCCGTTTCTTAACGAAGCCTATAAGTGAAACCAGTTGCCCCATTTTAAGAATTAACGATAAAATCAAAAAGAAAAAGTTTACCAACTTCCTGAATTATGAATGTGGCTACACTTCATCCTTCACAATTCACAATTCATAATTCATAATTCGAAAAGGAGTTTCTCATGATTGTAAAACCTCGTGTTGTTGACGCCATAAATGCGCAAATCCAAAGCGAATTTTCTGCTTCGCAACAATATATTGCGATTGCCGTTTACTTTGATGACCAAAGCTTGCCTGATTTAGCCGCCTTTTTCTATCGTCAGGCTGAAGAAGAACGGATGCACGCCATGAAATTTGTCCATTTCTTGCTAGATACAGGTGCCAAGCCAATTATTCCCAGCACGCCTGACCTTTTGAATGAATTTAATGGCGCGGCCGAGGCTGTTGAATTTGCCCTCAACCAGGAAAAGAAAGTAACCGATCAAATCAACAATTTGGTCAAAATTTCTAAAGAAGAAGATGACTATGCCAGCCATAACTTTTTACAATGGTTTGTCGATGAACAAGTTGAAGAAGTAGATACAATGACAACCTTGCTCGATACGATAAATCATTCTGGCGGTATTATGCTTTTGGTCGAAGATTTTGTACGACGTAATTTATCCAACCTACATGGTGCAGAAGGTGGAGAGGAAGCGTAATAAAAACATAACGAAGGTTTCATTCAACAGCACAAATTGAATGAAGCCTTTGTCTACCCCCCCCTTTGTGTAGCAAAAAACCTGCCTTCAATACATTCAACCTACTCTTTGGCCTAGTAAATTATTGCTATTACATCAAAGTTATCTTTCCGATAGTATCTACGGACACCCTCAATCAACGTGGTTAAGTGTGAAATTGATATCGCTTGTAAGGCATTATTGGTAAGTCGCTAATGCCTTCTCCCGGACGACCCTCCGGTAAAAACCCTATTGGCAATGGGTCGGATTGTCGATGTTTGCTACTTGAAAGGAGGTAAAAAATGTTGTTTCGGAAATTATCGTTACTCCTCATCTTGTTTGGATTTTTGAGTATGGCTGCTTGTAATCAGGCAGCCTCACCCGATACGTCTGATGAAAGTGCTGAAGCACAAAATGAAGAAGAGATGGGTGAATCTAATGATGCAGAAGAGACGCAAGACGATGATACTCATGAGGTTGTTCATTGGGGGTATGAAGGGGAAGGTGGTCCCGAGCATTGGGGGAAAATTGATCCAGCTTATGAATTGTGTGGTACGGGAGTGGAGCAATCCCCAATTGATGTAACAAATGCTGCTCCTGAAGATTTAGTAGATATTGTGTTTGATTATAGTGATACGGCCGTAAACATCCTCAACAATGGACACACAGTTCAAATCAATTACGATCAAGGTAGTTTCATTGAAGCAGATGGGAAAGTCTATAATTTACTCCAATTCCATTTCCACTCCCCGAGCGAACATGAACTAGATGGCAATTTAACCACAGCAGAGATGCATCTGGTTCATCAAAGTGATGATGGTGCTTATGCTGTTGTTGGCGTCATGATTACAGAAGGGGATGAGAATCCTGCTTTTGCGGATATTTGGGCCAATATGCCTGATGAAGAAAGTGATGTGGAAACAGTAGAGGGGCTTGCAATCAATGCTTTAGATTTATATTGCCCAAGACACACACTTATTACAACTATGCCGGTTCGTTTACCACGCCACCTTGTACGGAAGGTGTGAATTGGATGGTCTTGACTACACCGATTACCATGTCTGCAGAGCAGATTGACACATTCCATGATCTTTTTGGGGATAACAACCGCCCCGTGCAGCCGATTCATGACCGTGATTTGGTTGAAGATACAAGTACAAATTAAGTGCACGCTAAATAATTGTAAAGGTAAGCACACTGTTTCATAAATGATTCAAACTTTACAG
>JBNKHS010000298.1:0-5693 GCA_050290485.1 Promineifilaceae bacterium (SeqCode)
GCACGGGCGTTGGCGCGACGCGAGGTTGCCCTTTATTTGCCCGTGGTTGCAACGTTAGATCCATCGATCACGATTGAGCCCGATCGACTGGCTGGTTTGAAGCAGGCGGCGGAGCGGTATGATTGGGATACGGCCGTCTCTTACATATCCGACGAGCTTTTGACCCAATTTGCTTTTGCAGGCACGCCATTAGAAGTTGTTGCGCAAACAGAACGGTTAATTGCAGCGGGGGCGAATCGTATTGAATTTGGCACACCACATGGTCTAAATCCTCAAATTGGTCTGGATTTGCTTGGAAAAAAAGTGCTTTCTGCGTTACGATAATAGGTAGCAAGAAAATGGGATGAAGATTAAGCGGACTTTATCCTATGAAGAAATGAACAACTTCTCCGTTTATGCCCATAAACGAGATGGTGTGAAGAAGTTTGTAGAGGTTTAGTTAAGCAAAGAGAGAAACGATCATCATATAGTTAAGATCTATGCGGTATATAGATCTGTTTTCTGCTTGATGACGGGAGCGAGCATGGCAAAAATTTTGGTCATTGAGGATGAGGAAGCATTACGGCAAGGTGTTTGTGATATTTTGACAGACATTGGTGGCTATGATGTATTGTTAGCAGAAAACGGCCGTATGGGCGTTGACCTTGCACGTACACATCATCCTGATCTCATTTTATGTGATGTGGGTATGCCTGAATTAGATGGCTATGGTGTCTTGACTGAACTGCAAGCGGATCCACAAACGGCCGTTATCCCCTTTATTTTTGTGACTGCACGCGGCGAACGTAAAGATAATCGTTTGGGGATGGAGCTGGGTGCAGATGATTACATTGTTAAACCATTTAACTTCAATGAACTGCTCACTGCCATTCAAACGCGACTGACGAAGAAAGAAACCTTAACCAGTCAATATACCGATCAGCTGGATTCTCTACGCGGTAATATTTTGATGGCCTTGCCCCATGAACTGCGTACGCCGTTGGCCAGTATTGTGGGCTATGCAGAATTGATTGCCCTAGATGCACAAACAATGCCGCGTGATCAAATTAAGGTCATGGCAACGACCATTGAAGAAGCGGGCGAACGTTTAAGAAATCTTGTTGAAAACTATCTCATTTACGCTCAACTGACTCTGATTAAAAGCGACCCGCAGCGTAGGAGCCTTTTACGTGCTGTCCATGAAGCGCGGCCAGATGATATTATTCGCGTGGTAGCGCATGAACGGATTGCTGATCACCGGCGGCAAATTATTACCAAGCTGAATACGCCAGATTTGATATTGCCCATGCGCAACGAGAATTTCCTCAAGTTGTTTGAAGAGCTGCTGAGTAATGCCATTAAGTTTTCCGATGAAACTTCGATGATAACAATTGGCACTGATGTCGAAGAGCAAACTTTTCATTTCTCGATCACCAATCATGGTCGGGGGATGACGCCAGAACAAATTCAACAAATTGGACTTTATATGCAGTTTGAGCGGCAGGTATACGAGCAACAAGGCTCTGGGTTTGGCTTGATGATTGTCCAACTCCTGACTGAGCTGCATGACGGCCGTTTTGCAATTGAAAGTGAAGTAGATGGCGAAACGACGATCGCTATTCAAATCCCCCTATAATAGTTAATAGAAAACAGGCATTCCCAAAACAGGCGACGCTGTTTCGTTGATTCTGCTTTGTTTTGTATAATTTGCTAAGTGCTGAATAGGCAAAAGGCTAGGTGGTTGATGAAGCGTTTACACATTGGTCATTTTACAAATACATATAAACCAGTTTTAAGTGGTGTTGTCCGCTCCGTGAGCAGTTTTCGTCAGGCGTTAAGCGAAATGGGGCATAACGTGTTTATTTTTGCACAAAAGCCAAGTAAAGATTTTGTGTATGAAGAACCGTTTGTCTTCCATTATCCAGCGATGGAAATTCCAGCATATAAATACCCTGTTTCTATTCCCGTGTCTCGTACCATTGATCATATTTTCCCGGCATTGAAGCTAGATGTCATTCACGCCCATCATCCTGCAGGCATTGGCAAAGAAGGGGCCAATAAGGCGCAAGAATATGGATTGCCTTTGGTGTTCACGCACCATACGCGCTATCGTGAGTATGCAGAATATGTTTCGCTTGTTCCCAAAAATTTGTCGGAGACAGTAATTGGTAATTGGCTTGTTGATTTTATGGCAAATTGCCATCATATTATTGTGCCTAGTGCGGTCATCCAAAATTCGCTGCGAGAAGCGTATGGCATTACCGAGCGGGTCACGGTGATGCCCACAGGCATTGATCTGACACCTTACCGCGATGCGGATGGAACGGCTATTCGTGAGAAACATGGCTGGCGTGCCGATCAGCGCGTGATTTTGTCTTTAGGCCGCTTGGCCAACGTCAAAAATTGGCCGCTGTTTATTGAGGCCGCCGCGATTATCTTGCATAAACATCCTGATACATATTTTGCGCTGATTGGCGATGGTCCAGAACGAGATTCTTTGGAGAAAAAAGTAAAGAAGTTGGGTATTGCCGATCGTTTTGAATTTGTGGGCCGTGTCCCTTATGAAGATGTTCCCAGTTATCTGTCTGCCGGCGATCTGTTTGCTTATGCATCGGTTACGGAGACACAAGGGCTAGTTACTTTAGAGGCGTTAGCCGCAGGGTTACCTGTGGTTGCCGTGGACGCGAGTGGTACTAATGAGACCGTTGAAGATGGATTGGATGGGTTGCTAACCGAAAATACTGCCGAGTCCTTAGCGGATGCCATTGATCGTGTCTTGTCTGATGACGCGTTGTACCATCAGCTAAAAGAGGCGGCGCAAGCAAAAGCACAGGCATGGGATATTAAGGTGTTGTCGCAAAAACTATTGGACGTTTATGCGCAGGCGGCCGAAGATCAAAAGGCGGGGCGGACGATGCAAATGGACAAGAAGAAGTCTGTGTTTGATGTGTATTGGCGGGAGTTTTTCCAGCTGGAAACGGGAAGTTGAGTTGGGCGAACCATTGATGCGCCCCTATGACGATTAATACACTGTTGTATAGAAATTGAAACTTCACAGTTTAACAGTCATTCCCGTGAAAACGGGAATCCACTACGCTAGCTCATCAAATGGATTCCCGCGTAGGCGGGAATGACATAATCGCATTACAGGTACTTTTGAAACAATTTATTTAAAAATGTAGCAATTTTAACGGCCGTATCTGTAAAACGGCCGTTTTTTTGTGGTAGCGAATGAGGTATAAATAGCCATATGATACAAGCAATTATTTTTGATTTTGATGGCACGATTTTAGATACAGAAACGCCTGATTATGAATCGTGGCGACAAACTTATGCAACGTTTGGGTGTGACTTGCCGCTTGATGTGTGGGCCCAATATATTGGTACAACCACGTTTAACCCGTATCAATATTTAGAATCGTTACTTGGGCAGGCGATTGATCGTGAAGCTGTGCATAAACAGCGGAAGGCGATTGATAATGAGCTGATTGCGCAACAAACTGTGTTACCGGGTGTGGTTGAGTATTTAGATGAAGCAGAAGCGATGGGTTTGAAGATTGGGCTTGCTTCCAGTTCTGATCATAGTTGGGTTGATCATCATCTGGATCGATTAGGCTTGTTTGCGCGCTTTGCTGTTATTAGCTGTGCAGATGATGTGGGGAATCGTCCTAAACCAGACCCTGCTGTTTATTGCCATGCGGTTGCGCAATTGGGCGTGACGCCGCATGCCAGTTTGGCTTTAGAGGATTCAGCTAATGGTGTGGCTGCGGGCAAGGATGCAGGATTGTGGGTTACGGCCGTTCCCAACACATTAACGCAAAATCTCAATTTTGATCGGGCGGATATTCAAATAAAATCATTAGCTGAATTGAGTCTGTCGCAGCTCATTGCACGAGTTGAAAACGGACATTGAATTTAGAGGAATCGTAGGGGTGAACCGCCGATTCGCCCACGAAAAAGAGAAGGTTGAATGACTGAGGACTGAGTGGAAGTGCGAAGTCAGAGTGATAGGTATTGGAAACAAAATGCTTGACATAAAAGAGAAAACAAATTATCAACAAATCATCGATTTTCAGGTAGCAGTCGATTCTGTTCCTGAGGAACCAACGATACCGAGCGAAGCCATCTTGCAGTTACGCCACACCTTAATTCGTGAAGAGTATGAAGAGGTGCGTGAGGCGTTTGCAGAATTAACGGCCGTATCCAGTGATGATCCTGCGGCATTAACCAATCTTGCCCATGAATTGGCCGATCTGCTATATGTTGTTTATGGTACATTTGCCGCGATTGGTGTTGATGCTGACGCTGTGTTTGCCGAAGTACATCGTGCCAATATGACCAAACTAGAAGGTCCACGCCGTGCCGATGGCAAACTGCTCAAGCCACCTGGTTGGCAACCTGCAGATGTGGCGGGGGTGATTGCGGGTAACAAGTAATAGGTTGCAAGTTGCAGGTGGCAGGTTGTTGAACTTACTTGCTACTTGCAACCTGCAACTTGCCACAAGGAGTAGGAGATGAAACTGAGCGAACGCGCCTTAAAAGACCAACTGTACGACATTGTCGAAAAAGAGTATCAACTGGCAGAAGGCACCGATGCCTTGCCGCGTGTGTTGGAAATGCTGCCCCATATTGGCTCACCCGATAGCGAACTGCGCGACGATATGATTTATATGACGCTGGCGCAATGGATTGCGGTGCAAGATTTGCTCGATGGCGAGCAGTTGCGAACGATTCTGCCCATTTTGCTCGATGAGGAGCATCTCTTTTTTAAGATTGGCGAAAAAGAAACAGATTCTGTCTTCATGCGCTCTTTTTCCGTCCTCAATTTAGCTTTGCTCATCGAAGCCCATAACAAAAAACCATATCTGAACAAAAATGATGTGCAATCAATAAAAGTGGCTGTGTTGCGTTATTTGAGCGAAGAAAACGATTTTCGTGGCTATGTGCTCGAAGACGATAAAGGATGGGCGCACGCCATCGCGCACACCGCTGATTGTTTGTATGAGTTGATTTTGACGCCGGAGATGGAGGCGGGAGATTTGATCGAAATTTTAGGTGTGATTCGCAGCAAACTGGGCGCGTCAACCATTGTGTTTATTCATGAAGAGGATGAGCGGTTGGTTTACCCAGCCATCGCTGCCCTGCAACGGAAGATCCTGCGTGAAGTGGATGTGCGTGAATGGCTGCAAGGGTTTGTGCCTCTGGCACAAAAGAAAGAACCTTTCCCCGACTGCTACTATCAAGCAATCAACATCAAATACTTTTTGCGCAGCCTTTACTTCCGCGGGCGACAAGAAAAGACGATTGAACTGATCGGTGACAACAGCGCCACTGCCTTGGTGACTTTGGTCGATGCGGTGCTCAAGGAAATCGGCCGTTTTTGATTGGTTTTAGAAAAGAATATGGTGGGGCAAGATTTATGGATTTATTAAGCATCAGAGAGATTGCGAGTGTTAAATTATTTACCATCGAAGTAAGTGAAGATGAATTAGATGTTTTTGAAGCATGTATGAAATATGTTTTGGAAACACTTTCTGCAACAGAAGCCGAACAAATTTGTGGTGCACACAAAGGTGAACTGAATGCGATCAATAAAAGCGTCTCATTATTGTTGGAGAAAAATACCAATTTAAGATAATGCCTAGATTCAACTCATAAGTGCAATTGCGGTCAAAAAGTGATCTGAAGTAGGATTACTTTCAAAAACCGCCAAG
>JBNKHS010000299.1:0-5691 GCA_050290485.1 Promineifilaceae bacterium (SeqCode)
CGCCGAGATGGCGTTTATGTGCGCTTCTTTCTGGTTCGTGAGGATGATGGTGAAGGGATTGGCATTGAATCTGCACGGCCGTTTTCTGGAGAAGCGCAATGTGTCAAAAACAGCATTACCTATCTGTTGTGGGAAGGTGATGCGGGGGAACAGAATAATAGTTACTGCCAATGTTTCGATGCGATAACTGGTGACCCACTACCTGTCGTGGCAGACATGTGTGAGCCGTGACCTAAACTTCACAACAAAGCTCGTTTCCACTATGATACTCCCATCAACTCAATCAATATCTTTGGGAGAAAGTCATGCGCAAATTGGTTACATTAGTATCATGTGGAATATCGTGCGCTTTTCTATTTTTTGCTGTTAATTTAGAAGTTTTTTCAAAAGAAGATTCACAAGATACGGCCGTTTCCTCTTCAGTAGATGGGGTGTGGACCGATATAAGCGACAGTTCATATCGGGTCAACGGGACGCAGTTGATAGCTGCCTCTCACTTTCGCACCTATGCTTTAAACCAACAAGCATTGCAACAAATCTTAGCAGCAGCTCCCATGGAATTTACGGTTGCCGAATCACCGATTATTCTGGCACTGCCTTTGCCTAATGGAGAATACGGCCGTTTTCGTATTGTCGAATCACCGGTGATGGCCCCAGAATTGAGTGCCAAATATCCCCAGATCAAAACGTATTCAGGGCAAAGCGTTGATGATACCGCCATCTCCGCCCGTTTCGATCTGACCCCACTTGGTTTTCATGGATTGGTGCAGTCGCAAAACGGCCGTGTTTTTATTGATCCCCTCACCAATCAAACAACAACCATTTACATGAGCTATTACACCAAAGATTTTCTACCCGATGCAAGCAAAATCAATCAAATTGTTGAAGAAGTAGATGGGCAAGAAAACAATGCATTAGAGCAAACACAGCGTCTGTCAGGTGGGACGACGCAATTACGCACCTTCCGCCTTGCCCTTGCGGCAAATGGAGAATACACGCAACATTTTGGCGGCAAAGCCAACGCTATTGCACAAATGATAACCTCCGTTAATCGAATTAATGATGTGTTTATGCGAGATTTAGCCATTAAATTCGAACTCATCGGCAACAACGACGCCATTGTCTACGACGATCCAGATACAGATCCATACACATCCAACTATCTTTCAGAAAATCAAAGCAATCTTAACAGTACGATTGGAGCAGTAAATTACGACATTGGACACGTGGTAACAACCAGTTCTGGCGGTGTTGCTTATCTAGGTGTTGTTTGTAATGATGGTGCCAAAGCAGGGGGCACAACCGGGTTACCCAATCCTGTTGGCGACCCGTTTGATATTGATTATTTATCGCATGAAATTGGACATCAATTTGGTGCCACACATACATTTAATGGTAACGTTAATGCTTGCGGTGGTGGCACGCGCACAGCTTCCACCGCCTTTGAACCAGGCAGTGGCTCTACGATTATGGCCTATGCCGGAATTTGTGGGTCACAAAATTTACAATCCAATAGTGATCCTTACTTTCATGCTGCGTCAATCATCCAAATTAACAGTTATTTAGCCACACAAAGTTGTCAGTCAGAGTCAGGAAGCAACAACATTCCCATTACGGATGCAGGCGTCACCTACACCATTCCGATTAGCACCCCTTTTATGTTGACGGGAACAGCCTCTGACACTGATTCCAAAAATTTAACCTATACGTGGGAGGAGTATGATAAGGGTCCTGCTGGCAATTTCGATAATCCTTTCACAACAACTGCACCTATATTCCGCTCATTTAATCCCACAACTTCCCCTTCCCGCACCTTCCCCCAACTCAGTGACATCCTCAATAACACGCAAACAACAGGAGAAGTGTTGCCGCAAGTTGGGCGCACCCTAAACTTCAAGTTAACTGTTCGTGACAACCAAATATTTGGGGCAACCGCAATGGATAATACCCAAGTTGTCATTGATGACAGTTCAGGCCCCTTTGCCATTACCTCATGGAATACGGCCGTTCCCATTACCACAGGATCGCCGCAAACAATCACATGGAATGTTGCCAATACAGATTCATTCCCGATCAGTTGCACAGAAGTAGATATATTTATTTCTGATGATGGCGGATTGACCTTTGCAAAAACGGCCGTTGCCTCCCAAATCCCCAATAATGGAGAAGCCTCAATCATCATTCCTTCTCTAATCAGCCAATCTATCCGCTTCAAAGTACAATGTCACAACAACATTTTCTTCGACATCAATGATGCCAATCTATCTACAACTACACATTTCTTATATCTGCCAATTATCGTCTCAAACTAGATTTTACAAAGCATACTTATTCAAAATCGTTTTGTGACAAAAGGTACAAGCTCAAATCGTTTGACAAGATTAAACAACTGTTAATACAATAGGCCATCTTATCCACACGCCGAACGGCAAAGTATTAACCCCATAATCCATAGAAGGAGGACTTATATGGACCGTAGAGAGTTCTTAGGCATAGCCACAAAAGGGGCAGTCGGAGCCGCAACCATAGGTCTTGTTGGTTGCAATAGTCAAGATGCTGCTGAAGAAACCACAGCACCAGTCACTGATGCAGAAACCATTCAAGAAGCAGTTCAAGCCGATTCATCACTACCAACCATAGATTGGCAAATGGCTACCAGCTGGCCGCTTGCTTTGGATACTATCTTTGGTGGTGCCGAAATCTTTGCAGAACGTGTTGCTGCCATTACAGGTGGACGTTTCACCATTTCGCCCCGCGCAGGTGGTGAACTTGCTCCTGGCCTCGAAGTTTTGAACGTCGTCGAACAAGGTGCAGTCCCCATTGGACATACAGCTTCCTATTACTATGTTGGGAAAAGCCCCGTTACCGCATTTGGTACAGCATTACCCTTTGGCTTGACTGCACGCCAACAAAATGCATGGTTATACGAAGGTGGCGGACTGGATCTTTTGCAAGAATTTTATGCAGAACGATTCGGTGTTATTCAATTTCCTGCTGGAAACACAGGGGCCCAAATGGGTGGCTGGTGGAACAAAGAAATTGAAACGGCTGCCGATCTAGAAGGTCTCAAAATTCGTATTCCCGGTTTAGGTGGTCAGGTCATGGATCGCTTAGGCGCAACGGTGCAAGTTATTGCTGGTGGTGAAATCTTCCAAGCGTTACAAACTGGCGCAATTGATGCAGCTGAATGGGTAGGACCTTATGATGATGAAAAATTAGGTCTACAAGATGCAGCCCAATTCTATTATGCTCCCGGTTGGTGGGAACCAGGTCCAACATTAGAAGTACAAATTGGGCTTGACCAATGGAATGAACTTCCAGAAGAGTATCGTGCTGCTATTGAAACGGCCGCTTACCAAGCCAACACACAAATGCTCGCCCGTTACGATGCCCGCAACCGTGAAGCGTTACAACGTCTGATTGAGGGTGGCACACAACTGCGCGTCTTTAGTGACGATATCATGCAAGCTGCTGAAGCCGCTTCATTCGACCTGTATAACGAATTCTCCCAAAACGATGCTGACTTTAAATCCATATTTGAAGAGTGGAAATCATTCCGCAACAGTATCCAAGAGTGGCACACAAACATCGAAACCTCCTATCTTGACTATATTGCGACTCAATATCGTTAATACCTTGACAAACAAAAAAAGAATGGCTCCGTTTATCATTGAACCATTCTAATAAGCCTTGTTATTATGAAAAGCCTCCTGCTATAGATGCAAGAGGCTTTTTACTTTATGTCTTAGGGATTAATCTACTGACTAAGTGGTACTAAACCACGCCCAAGCCACATAAACTACATAACAGGCGACCAAAATTCCACCTTCAAGACGACTCAACTTCTTGCCCGTCATCGTGAAAACAAACAAAATAACAACAGTACCGAGCAAAACAAGGGTTGATTCAAAGAGTCCATCGCGCCCAACATGTATGTTCTCACCACCGATAAGCAACACAAGTAACCATGGGAATCCAAGCCCAATAGCAATATCAAAAATATTAGAGCCCACCGCATTGGTAATAGCCATATCGCCTTTTCCTTCTTTAGAAACCAACAAAGAAGCAATAAGATCAGGCACTGAAGAGCCCCCTGCCAAGATGGTCAAACCAATTAACAACGGTGGTACGCCAATAGCTTGCGCAAAAATTAGCGCATTTTCAACTAAAAGATAGCTAAGACCAGCAATCAACAAGACTGAAATAATAAATGCACGTGCATATGATTTACGGGGAGGACCGGTTAAAAATCCAAAGCCAATGCTTACCCCATCATTAATGCGGTGTAATAGAGAACCATTACCATGTGTGTGCTCCATCTCTCTTTCGATAATTTCGATAACATCTTCATCAACTATTTCTTCTGGGAACATTCGATTCCATTGGAATAGAATGATGATGTAAATAACATAGAGCACCAATAAGGCAATTGATTCAACGATGGTGACCTGTCCATCTAAAAAGATACCAAGTAACATCAAGGTACTTATCGTATAAATTAAGCAGTCACGCAAAATAACTTTCCAAGAAATAGAGGCAGGGCGAATTAACGCAGAGGCACCTGTAATAATCAAAATGTTAAAAACGGCCGATCCCACAATGTTGGCAATACCTACGTCGCCATGGGTTCCTCCCGCACGCACAAGGGTAATCAAGGCAATTGAAAGTTCAGGCATCGAGGAGCCCATTGCCATTAAAGAAGCCCCCGCAACATTGTTTGGTAACTTCCACAATTTAGCAATTTCATCCAAACTTTCAATAAAATATTCGTCCGTGATAATTGCTAACAAATAAATTGTTAAAACCATAATAATAAAACTACCAATAGCAGAGAGCATAGATTTTGTATTCCTTTTTCTGTTTGTTCCGCAGACGAGTTTGAGCAGAGGATTCAAATTTCTCTATATTGTCAACACCATCGCTTTGAATTTGTTGATTCTATCGAACCAGGTAATCGTCCTCCATGGCCCGATTGTACATATTACGCAGAATCAACAATTTTGGGTGCAACAATGTTGCCCATTAACTTACTCAATTTCTTTTGGTCGCCACAAATTTAATAACGTGCCATTTGTCTCTTCTGTGAAGGAAGCCCAATTATCAATCGACAAACGGATATGTGCAATATTTGCTGTGGTAAAGTGAATCAATTGCCCTGATAAGAGTTCAACGAGTTCTTCCATGCCTGGATTATGACCCACGACCATAACACGGCCGTATTTAGCATCAACTGTTTGCAGCTCTTCAATATACGCTTCTGGCTCAGCATGATAAAACTCTGGCCGCAGTTCAATTTCTTCCTCATAATCGCTACTTAAGGCTACCAATTCAGCCGTGGTCAACGCCCGTTCTGCCGTAGAAGTTAGTATCAGCTCAGGCGTAAGATCCATGCGCTTCAGCAATCTCCCCATCTTAGGCACATCCGCTTTGCCTCGTTTGTTTAACGGCCGTTGATGATCCGTTAGTGACATATTCCTCCAACTCGATTTTGCATGGCGCATGACCAGTAACTCTTTCATTGCAACGCTCCATTAGGATTTGTGGGTTTCAACTGTTCCATGCCCAAGTGTAACACAAATCAAAATTTGTTACTTATTTGCATATTGACAAAGTGTTATTTCTACACTATTATATTAGTGTACTTTAAACACTAATTGTTTGTAAGGGAAAAACTATGCTTGCATCTGCATC
>JBNKHS010000300.1:0-5672 GCA_050290485.1 Promineifilaceae bacterium (SeqCode)
TACGTTATTACAATTGTTTGCGCTGATCCTGGCTTTACTTTTAGGAGGACTTTTAGCAAAACTTCTATTTAGCCAAATAGCCAAGCTAGAACAACGTGCTAAGCAATCTGCTTTTGTCCAAGACATGTCTTGGATACTCGATTTATTTCCACTTTTACAAACGGCTCTTTTTCCACTAATTACTTTACTACTTGTCAACGCAGCGACACATATTTTTATGGATTTAGATCAACCTGTGAATTTATTGGCATAGATAATTCCATTTATAACGCTCTGGTTGATCTATCGCTTGCTAGCCAAGTTCGTTGAATTGCAATTAAGTCCTGAGCACACTCGTGTTTGGACCAAACAAATTATTCGCCCCATCATCTATTTCTTTGCCATTTTAATGCTCATAGGCCTATTTGATGACTTTTTAGAGACTAGTACAGCAATTTAAAAGTCCTTAACATGTTTATGATTGAAGAGGACGACCCGCATAAGTCCATTTAAAAGGCCTTGCCATCGTCTGATTGAAATAATCAATGAACGCTAAAATGCGTTCTCTTAGCTGGTTAACAGATGAAAAATTACCACGTTTGAGCAAACGGCGAACCAAAATGGAGAACCAAATCTCGATTTGATTGAGCCAGGAAGTGTGCTTCGGTGTGTAAACAAAGCGAATCCGGTGGGAAGCATCTTGTAGAAAAGCTTGTCGTGAAACTTGCGAATGCAAGATGCCCTGTTTTCCTTTGACACCCAAATCAAGATCAATGCCACACGCCTCGGCTACAAATCGCACCAATGATTCAGATTTGTGAGTGTTGAGCTGGTCTACAATGAAAATCCAGGTTGCTTCGGGGTCTAAGGCGACTGTCTGCTGGATATGGGCCACGAAATCAGCCTCTGTGCGTGTATCGCCAATGGAGGGAGAGACACATTTACCTGTGACAATATCCAGATTGGCAATCAAGGCTTGTGTGCCATGTCGTACGTATTCGTGCTCAATGCGAACGGGCTTTCCGGGTGCCATCGGTTTTGTCGGATGTTTTCGCTCCAATGCCTGGATGCCTGTTTTCTCATCAGTACTCATCAGATGGGTTCCCTGGTCGGCTAACTCCAATGCCTGTTCATACAAGTCACAAACCATCGTTACTTCGGCATCAAATTGTTCTGGTTTCTCATTCCGCTTGTTATTCAGCCAGTAGCGACTTTGATGCGGTTTTAACTCCGCCTCGTTTTAAAAAAAGCCGCACCTGGCTGGCAGAGATACTTTCTACAAGCTCTCGTTTGATCGCTTCGTCGGCTAATTCACGCGGTGTCCATTCTGTAATAGGCCGATTCGATAAAGCCGGTGACTCGCAAGCCACTGCGATAATCTGACAGATTTGCTCTGCCGTAAAGGTTGCTGGTTTCCCACTTCGCGCTTGATCTGATAGCAGTTGTCTGATTGCCTGCTCTAATTCCTCCTCTCCCGCCTCGTTCTCCACAATATCCAAGGTTGAGCTTGATTCCAGCCAGCGGTCTCGCCATGTTTTCACAGTTTGGTGACTGATGTTTAATTCGCGTGCGATATGCTGATTGCGCCGCCCGAATTGCGCCCCAGCCAATACGATTTTGGCTCGTGTTACTAAACTTTGTGGGCTTTGACTACGACGAGTGAACTTGCGAAGGATCGCTTCTTGTTTTTCGCTTACTTGTATTTGTGCAGGTATTGGCCCGCGCGGTATTTTTTGTCTCATGTTGTCATAATATCATTATGCTTACTTTTAGAAAAGTGTACTAGTAACTTTCTGGAGAACTGCTTTTCCTGATCTAACATTTGAAATTATAGCAATCATTGTTGAAAACAATCTTGCTGCTGCAAATTTAATGTTTACCGGCACTCACTTAGGGGAATGGCAAGGTTTACCACCTACTGGTCAGAAAATAGAAGTTGAAGAAATGATGTTCTTTCGGTTTGAGAAGGGAAAGATTGTAGAATTATGGGAAGTGTATGATGAAGCTAGCATGATCGGTCAGATAAAACAAAAGATAAACCAAGCTGGATCTGGAAATTAATACATAAAGCCAATTAGACAACTGGCTGCTACCCGACTAAAAGGATTTGACTTTATTGGCAACCATAAAGTCCACTTTATCACTATGGATTGAGACATGGGGAGAGCTCAGTGTTGTATTGAACGCCCGCTCGCCTAGAATCAATTGGTGGCAAGGAATTCATGCAAAAGGGCAAAATATATGTCAGGCTCTTCTATCCAGGGACGATGAGCACTACACTCTAGAATCTCGAGGTAATGGGCGCAAGCTCTGCTTGGATAAAGCAGCAAGTCGGTTAGCAACTTGCTATTTATTGAATGAACTACCCCGCCGCAAGTGGACAGGATATTCGCCACCGAAGCGTAGAATTTGACCTCGCATGCTAACGGTTGCCTTATTTGTATCCAGCCAAGGTAATAACATCGTTTAATGGCAATGATATAATGCTTGCGGACATGAATTAGCAACTTCATCCAAGGAGTAAATTTCATGAAATATTTCCTCATCACGGCAGTACTTGTTGTTGGCGTTTTGAGTATTGTTTACTTCGTTGTTGCCCAGCAAACCCAAACCTTTACCGGGCGTTGGGTCGCCTGGAAATCCTCCGATGTTGACGACTACAAGCGCTTCCCTTCCCAACCCATTGCCAACGCCACACCAACCTTTCAGTTCAAGCAAAGTTCTGCCCCCCCGTCCTTCGACACCATCACCTACGAATACAAAGGCAACCCCAAAACAGCCACCCTAGACACCTTGTTAGCATCCACAGGCACAACCGCTTTTCTCGTGATCAAAGATGACACCATCCTTTATGAAGAATACTTCAACGGCTACACTGATAACTCGATCATCACCTCATTTTCGGTTGCCAAATCGATAACATCGTTGTTGATCGGCATGGCCATTGATGATGGTTACATTGGCAGTCTCAATGATCCCGTCACCCAATACATCCCTGAACTTTTGCAAGTCGATCCCAACTACCAAAACATTACCCTTGAGCATCTTTTGTCGATGAAATCGGGCATCGCTTTCAAAGATACAGACATCCCTTGGCACGATAAGTCACGCGCCTATTATCATCCTCATCTGCGCGATGTGGTGACTCAACTGCCCCTGGCAGAAGCTCCCGGTGGTGAATTCGTCTACAACACCTTTAACCCCATCATTCTGGGGATTGTCTTAGAACGAGCCACAGGACAAACGGTCGCCCAATATACGGAAGCACGCCTCTGGCAGTGCTTGGGGATGGCCTACGACGCCTCTTGGAGCATTGACAGCGAAGAAGATGGCATGGCCAAAATGGAAAGTGGCCTCAATGCCCGCGCCATTGATTTTGCCAAGATTGCGCGGCTCGTTTTGCACAAAGGTAATTGGAATGGCGAACAAATTGTGTCTGAAACATGGATTGAGGCGTCAATGAAAATTGACCCCGCCAATAATGTACCCAAATTTGGCGACAACGTCTTTTACCAATATGGATGGTGGGTCTTCGCCCCTACTGATACCGATAGATACGCCGTTTCTGGTTGGGGGCATTTAGGGCAATATCTCTACATTTTCCCTGACGATAATATGATTGTGATCCGCTTCGGTAAAGAGATTGGCAAAGTAGACTCCTGGTATCAGATTGCTCAAGAAGTTGTAACCATCGCCAATCAAAACGAAAACAATCAATAAGCACACAATACAAAAATATGAACATTATCGACAATATCCGCTCAAAATTAACAAAATATCCACAAGTAACCTACGATTACGATGACCATAGTCTTACAATTCCGGCCATTGATGCTGAGGGATTTAACGTCGCCATCACCATCACGGATCAAAAATATACAGTGTACTTTGACGGATGGCATGAAGCGTTTGATCGAGAAGAGGATGCTCTCAATTGTTTCGCCTTTGGTTTATCGAATTCTTGTCGTCTCAAAGTACATTACAAGGGAGATTATCCTTATAAATGGGTGCTAGAATTTATTGAGGATGGCACATGGTGCGAAGATAGCACAACGGGATTGTTTTTTACCCCCTTTTGGCGTCGATCAAAAGTTCGATATCTACAAAATCACCTTATCCAAGATTGATAAAGAAGTGCAATCTCAAAGCAATCCTTACACGAGTTACAACGATAAAAATTGACTCACTCAACTTCAATATCGAGGCGATGTAAAAGAGAAAGGGCTTCCGGCATGGAAAATTTAGCTTGGGTAACGGTGTTGTTGGTAATATCGATGTCGTATCCTGTGGCGTGGCGTAAGTTGGCTTGGGTTAAATTGGTGTGGCGGAATCGGGTAGCATCTAGTTGGGTGTGACTAAAGTCAGCCTCAGTCAAATCTGCTTCGGAAAAATCAACTTCGTGCAGTTTGCAACTGGTTGCCTGCAATTTTTGCAAGGTCAGCCCAATAAATGTGCCGTAAGTCAAATCACACTCCTTAAACTGCATCGGCGCATCTTTGATAAATTTGCGGTAGGTGGGCAACGTCCAATCAACACCAATCAATTTGCAGTTGTGGAAGCTGCTGCCGTGGAAAACGGAGCCTGTTAATTTGACCAAACTCAAATCGCTATCTTTAAATTGGCAATCATGAAATTGGCAATTCAAAAACTCCGTTTCAGAAAAGTGACAATCCACAAATTGACAGTCGTAAAATTCAGTGGCACTGACCTGTGCCGCAACCATTTCCACAGCAGAAAATGTTTGCTCTTCATATGTTTCACCAGATTCAATATCCATATCCGTATTTTACCTGATTGTACAGGAGATAAAATATAGATTTCAGTATCTGCGCCAAGGCAATTACATGAAAAATGTGGCATGGTTCATTTTGAATAAAACCACCTGACAAATGAGCAGCGTAAGGGCTATGCGTGGGCTGGACAACACGAAGCCGCCTTGATTTATACGGCAAAGAATTCACAGCGAAGTCCGGCTTTACAGACGCAGGTACAAATTTATCTACTTCATGCGTTTGCGGTTGGATTGGTAATAATTGTTACAAGAAAACGCAAGGAATGCGTTACAATCTTAATGAACAGTACTCACCCCGTTTGGCAAACCAGCACACAAACTCCCAACTTTGCCGATTGATCAACTACAAATTGGAGAAAATCATGACCCAAAGTTTTTTATTTCCCCCTTTATCCATTTCCAGTTGGCAGCCCACGCGTGATACGATTCACGACTATGCCCGACTACTGGGCAAAATCCGTGGTGGGCTCACCCCAGAGCAAAAACATTTTTGGCATGTAAGTTTACGGGTAACCGCCGTGGGTTTAACGACAACACCCTTGCTTGTTGGCGACAAAACGGCCGAATTTAGCTTAGACTTCACCAATCATTGTCTCAACATCCAAACCAGTCGCGGCGAATCCATTCAAATTGCATTGCACGGGCAATCTCCAGCAGCACTTTGCACCGAAACAGATGCAGCCATGATCGAACTTAGCTTTATTGCCGATTATGACCGCTCTTTATTTACCAATGATAGGGACGGGATTTATGATAAAACGGCCGTTTCCAACTATTGGCAAGCACTCAGCCATGTTGATATCATATTTAAACAATTCCGTCACAGCTTCCGCAAAGAAAGCAGTCCTGTACAATTGTGGCCCCATCATTTCGATCTTGCCCTCCTCTGGTTCTCCGGTCG
>JBNKHS010000301.1:0-5623 GCA_050290485.1 Promineifilaceae bacterium (SeqCode)
CTTCCGATCTCATTAGCTTAGGTATGGAACGGATGCAGCCACGCGCTTTTACGATTGCTGTTGCTTTTAATATCATCACGAATCTTATTTTTATTCCAATGTTTACATACAAAGCGGCAGGTGTCACTACAATTTTGTCGGAAGTGGTGCTGATCATTGTCTTTAACTATTATTTGCGGAAGAAGATGGAACCGTTAAATTGGGCGCGCTTTTTGTGGAAACCCGCGTTGGTTACGGCCGTTATGGTGGCGGCGATGTGGGCTGGTGGTCAAATCTATATGATTGTCGGCTTGGTACTAGGGGCATTCATTTATCCCGCTGGCTTATTTATCTTACGTATTATCGGCCCTGAAGAAAAACGAATCTTAGCTGATATTTTACCAGGATCAATTGTTACACGCTTAAGATTACATCCATGAGAGAGAAACAAAGGAATGAACTAAAATCATTTGGGGGAATTGTACTTGTTATTTTAATTGTTGGCTTTTTGCTGCGCTTGTGGATTGCGTGGCGTCCGTTGGCAATTATTGATAATCTCCTTTTTCCTGATGATACCTATATTTCCATGGCGATTGCGCGCAACATAGCCCTTGGTCGTGGGATGACCTTTGACGGATTGGCAATCACAAATGGGTTTCAGCCATTATATGTATTTTTATTGGTTCCTTTATTTAAGCTCATTCCGGATCAGCTCGATCTTCCAATTCATATCGCTTTAACGGTGCTTGCTTTGCTCAATATGGCGACGGCATATCTTTTAGTGAAAATCTTGTTGCGTTTGTTAGGGCAAACAGCCGCTTTATTTGGCTTGTTGATTTGGGTGTTTTCACCAATTGTGATGCGTGAGGGGATTAACGGTTTAGAGACGGGGATGGCTGTTTTTTGGATGGCGTTGGCGACGGCCGTTTATGTGCGTGCCATAGGTGAATCTTTGTCTGAGCGCAAACAAGCGATCTTATTAGGACTTTTTGCTGGTTTGGCTATGTTTACCCGTGTCGATAATGTTATTTTTGTTGGTGCTGTTGGCTTGGCATTGTTATTAAGAGGTAGACGATTAAATTGGCACAATTTTATCAATGCTTTATTGATGGGCATGATGGTTGTCACTGTGATGTTACCCTGGTTTGCGCTTAGTTATCAATGTTGTGATGCATTGTTGCCAGAAAGTGGAGGCGCGGTACGTTTTCAAGCGTTGGCCTCATTCCACGATATTCCTGGCGGGGCAATTACCTTGTTGCTTTATAATTTTTTTATTACGCTGCGGATTTTAGCCCGATCACCGATGGAGTTGGATCATACAATTATTTGGAGCTTTGGTTTTGCATTATTGGGCTTGAGTGTCGTTACGAGTTACGGCCGTTTTTTGTGGCGTCGTTTAGGGCAAACAGTTAAACAAACGGAATGGATTCGGCAGCTGTGGCCGCTTTGGTTATTTATTGCGCTTCTCCTTGTGGCGTATAACACCTACATTCTGGCGTATTGGTTTTTTGTGCGTTACTTTTACCCCTTAACGTGGGCCATGACAATTGTATGGGCGGTGATATTGACGAGAACGGCCGTATTTATTAGTCAGCGATGGCAAAAATCTTTGTCGCAAATCTCCTTATTTATGGGGGCGATTTTGGTGCTTTGGTTTACACCAGGTTTGTATAAACTCCTGTTCAGTACACCCGAACAAGGTGGCTATTACAATATTGCTGCTTGGGCTAATGAAACCTTGCCCGAAAACGCCGTGTTGGGGAGTGCGCAAACAGGGGCGTTAACTTATTGGGCACGGCCCGATTTGACGGTGATTAACATGGATGGCGTGGCAAATCCCGATGCATATGCGGCTTTGGAGGCAGGTGAGCAGATGAAATATCTGCGCGAGCAGGGAATTACGCACATTGTCAATTGGCCGATCAATATGGACCTACTCCGTGATTATGGTGGTGAACCCTTGGACACAGCCATCGAGCCATTGGGAAAAACGGGAGTATTTACCATCGAGCAGGAGTGGGAATGGTATCGTGTGTTGCCTAAAGAGGGAGATGAGTCGTAATGAATACGGCCGTTTCCCACAAAAAGCTCCAAATTTTAGCCCTCATGGTTTTGATCTTGCTGGGGGGAACGGCCGTACGCGTCATTGGTGTCAATTCAATTTCCCCGCCCGGCATCGAACATGATGAGGTTGCCAATTGGCTCATCAATCGCTCTATTTTGGATGAGGGCAACCTTGCCATTTATTTTACACGTGCATATGGACACGAAGCCGTTTTTCATTACATTCAAGCGTTGTCTGTTGCTTTAATTGGTGATTCACCATTTGCCTTGCGCTTGCCAGCTGTTTTTGCGGGTGTGTTAGGAATTGCAATTACGTTTGCCCTTACCAAAAAATTGTTTGATGAAAAGGTCGCTTTATTAGCGGCAGGTTTGTTGGCGATCATGTTTTGGTCTGTGTTTTATAGCCGGTTGGGATTGCGTGCCATTTGGCTTCCCGTTTTTTCTGGTTTATCGTTCTGCTTTTTTTGGAAGGGGTGGGTGGATGAAGATAGGCGACGCGGAGTTGCTTTTTTTGCTGCCGGTATTTTTGCGGGACTAGGGTTTAATACTTATATGGCGGGGAGAGCGCTACCTATCTTTTATGGATTGTTTGTGGTGTATCTGGCTATTTTCCATTGGGCACAATTTAAGCGAGCGTGGCGGGGAATTTTCCTGTTTAGTATTGTTTTGGGGCTTATCTGTTTACCGCTGCTTCTATTTTTGCAAAACAATCCCGGAGCAGAGTTTCGGGTGGCAGAAGTGGCTGCTCCTTTAGGTGCACTGCGTAATGGTAATATTCAGCCTATCTTGGAAAATGGATTTAAGATTTTGGGGATGTTTGGTATTTCTGGCGATCCCCTTTGGCGACAAAATATAGCCGAACAACCCGTTTTTGAACCAATTCTAGCGATCATTTTTTACGGTAGTGTGTTCTATGTTTTGTGGCGGTGGCGGGATGCTCGTTTTGCGTTTTTGTTGCTATGGTTGGGAACGGCCGTAATCCCCAGCCTTGTCACAATTGATGCCCCAAGTAGTATTCGTATAATCAATGCATTAGTTGTCATAACAATATTCCCAGCCGTACTTATACACAAATTGATCGAGTTATCCACAGTTTTCCCACAGTTATCCACAAAAAATCGAAAATTTCTCTTGACATTTATAATTTTCACGTTCTCTTTACTCTATCTAGGTAGAACCGGAAGAGATATCTTTTTTGTGTGGCCGCAGCGTGATGAAATTCCCTTTGTCTGGCAGTCAGCTTTCCGAGATATTGCCCAATTATTGGATGAGTCGGAGCTAAAAAGTGTTTCTTTAGCAGGTTGGTCGGCAGAAACGATGGATAGCCCAAGTATGACATTATTGCGCCAAAACGATGAGATATTAATTAGCCACTTTAATCCTCAAGATGGGGCAATCATTATTCCCCTAGATAATCAGATATTCCGCCCAACTGATTTGCCGCTAGATTCCTTTTGGGAAGCCAAATTCGTTGAGTGGGACACAATCATCACTACCCAAGACCTGTTCACGAACTACGTACTACGCAATATGCCTACTCCACAAATTCCTATGTCTATGCAATTTGGTGATGAGTTAATTTTTTATGGGTATGATCTGGTTGACGATCAACTGACTACGTATTGGCGAGTTACGGCCGTTCCTGCCAGCGCACGTCAGCTCTTTATTCACTTTCTAGATGCAGATGGTAATCAAGTTGGGGAAAGCTACCATTTTGACCGCCAAGATCCACAAGGGCTTTGGTTCCCTCATTGGCAAGCAGGTGATTTAATATTGCAACTTCACAATCCACCAGCAAATACAACACAAGTGCGACTTGGTTGGTTTGATCCTTACAGCTGTACATCTGGCGTTTGTCAGAATTTAAGAACGGAAGATGGACTGGAATTCGTGTTGTTTGAGATTGGGCATGAGCCGTAAATTTACGGACAATCTAAATTTTGGATCGTGTGCGAATCTATCATATCTTGATTGTGAGTAATGAATTGAAATCTGATTTGGCAGCTATCTGCTTCGATGAGCATTGCCCCATGAACACGCTCATGGCAAATTTCTGGTAGGGGTTCCACAACAACTTGATTGCAAAAGCGATTGGTTGATTCGACGCCAAGACCATTAACAAAATAGGGAATGCCATCGATATTGAAACGTTCATAAGTGTGATCATGCCCCCCAATAACGGCCGTTGCTCCCCATGCTTGAAATGGCCACCGCATATTCAAGCTAGCTGTTTGGTTGCCGTGTGCTGAAGAAGAATAAGGTGCGTGATGGAAATAAACAATATTCCACTGTTGGGTTGATGCAACCAACCCATTTTGTAACCAAATGCCTTGAGGGGAGTTAGACGATTGACCATCTCCGGGGGCTGGTAGATTTCCTTGAGCTGCCCCTATCCCAGCTGGGTTGCTATCGATGACAAAAAAGTGAACATCTCCTTGCACAAAGTCGTAATAGCGTTCTGTTCCCGTATCGTTCTCGATCGTGAAATAATCTAAATAGGCTTGTAACCCTGCACCATCGGTATAATCGTGATTGCCTAACGAGGGGAAGAAGCGATTGATGGGTGAGCCTGCTCCATAGTTACCTGCATATGAATAAATATAATCTTTGAAGTATTTGCCGATGTTTTCGTCAATTGGGTTCGCCCCGTAGCTATTATCGCCAGCGGTAATGATGAAATCCGGTTCCCAACTTTGGATAAGATTGGCAACGTCTTGTTGTGAAGGATTGTCGAGACCATAATCACCTATGGCAGCGAATCGAATTGGTTTTGGGGAAACGGCCGTTCCTGTCAATGTCAAATTAAAACTCACATCCGAACTTGTTGCTGCCACTTGGTGAATTTCCACAGCCAGAACATTCTCACCATTTCTAAGATAGGAGGCGTTGATGTTTTGTATATGAAACTCTGTTTCTGCAGAGGCCGTAACTTGAGCAAGGGCTAAAGTCGTTGAGATGACTTCCCCTTCAGGCATGTTGCTGCGAAGCACCTCTTGCCCATTTAGGTAGACCACCGCACCATCATCACGTAAAAGATGCACCTGTAAAGCCGTGAAATCATTGGGATCATCAACAAAGAATGAACGACGGAAGTAGGTTGTGATCTGTTTGTTGTTATTGTCAGAGCCAAAGCCAACAACTGTATTTTCATCACCATCCCCATACCCTAATTCTCCAAATCCTGTTAACCAGCTTTTGTCATTAAACGTAAGGGTTTGCCAAGCAGTCCCTGGATAAGAGCCATCGTCTAGGTGTTTCCAATTGGCACTGTATGGAATGAGTACCACTTCATGTAGGTTGGCTATACTTTGAATAATTGGCAAAAAGAGTTGATACGTCCCTGTGGGAGACGCTTGTAAACGAATATGTGTCAGCGTTAATAACATACCAACTAATGTGATTATAAAAATGGATACTCGTTGCTGCTGATTCATTTAGGTTCTTAAATTATCTTTGGTTCAGCCAGGCTTGGATGTTAGGTATATGATCCATGTAATGACCAAATGTGTTAGCCGCAGCTGTTTCCCATAAAGGTCTTCCCTGCCGCCAATAAAATCGATCTGGGTTAAACAAATCATCT
>JBNKHS010000302.1:0-5599 GCA_050290485.1 Promineifilaceae bacterium (SeqCode)
ATCGCAGCAGATTATTTCGTGTAGACAGTAGTAGATTAGAACATTTGACCGCAATTGTCAAGCCTGATTTTAAAAGAAAGTACAGATGAATTCTATTGTTAATTTGTACTTGAAATTGGATTATTCGGTGGCATAAAGTTTTGCTAATACGTCTGGTAATTTTGTGAAGGTTTGGTTATGGGCGTGGTACGCTTGTCGTCTGACGTAGTTGATGGTAAGCCAAGGGGCGCTGATGCTCACTGTTTCCGTGATGCGTGTACGGCCGTTTTCCTTTTCACAGCGCATCACATTGGTTAACTTCGTCCCTAGAGCTGCCTCAACTTCAGATCTGAACTCATTTTCACCACTCAAAATCATGCGTGTGGGGAAGTTGATTGTGTAATGAAAAAATGCAAAGCGCGGTCTTTCTGTAATTATGAAATCTTCATATGGAAACCCGGCTGGGGTTGTTCCTGTGGCAATACTTTTGGCGTTCACAAAAAAGGGATGAAGATGACGATGGTTGTTAAGATCGACCAAAAAGTTATAGGCAATTTGGGGTTCGACAGAAACAGTCGTTGATAAAGTGAATTGTGTTTGACTCATTGCTCAGATTGCTTTGTTTGAATGAATTTTAAACATATGATTTTATCAACTTTGCTGTCAAGAGAAAACAAACTGTCCGATAGGATCTTGAAAATTATGGCACAATGTGTTTTTGATGACTTGATCATGACGTGCCTCCAAATTGTTCATTTAGCAGAGGTATGATATTGATTAAGGGCTCGTCGTAGGGGTGGTGTTGGCGGATGGTTTGTGTAGCCGTATGGATCAAATCCCGAGGACAATTGACTTCAACTTTACATTCAGTGCCAAAACTAATTTGGCCGATTTCACCCACATGCGGTGTTGCCCCGACGAGTGGACGCCAATACCCATGGACATCTGTAATTGAAACACAATGATCGTAATTGCCAATGTGGCCAACATCAATTGCGGCAAGGGCATTACGGATAGGATCTATAAATTTTTCTGGAACAAAAAACTCAATTTTGACAGTTGTGAATTCATACATGATGCAATTTTATGCTACTTGAAAATGTCGGGTTGAAATTCTCATGTTGGTGGTTAAGCAGAAACGGCCGTTCCAGTTTAGAGAAGTAATCTTATTTCGGTAGTGATTGTGAGGTAAGTGATGGGATCGTCTTGAAGGAGTAGGGCACACCCTTATTCCCGTGAGAGACGTGGGCGTCTCTCACTCCTCGACACATTTATCACTTACCATTTAACCACCGCACTTATTTCTTTGGGATTTTGTGGAGTAATTGGTTGGTATCAATCCGTGCATAACTGAGGAGCGATAATTTTTAGAATCAACTATTTGTTAGCCCCCTGCTTGATTGGATACTCTGTTCGCCAAATATGCCAGTAAATCGCTTGGCGCTCAACAAATTGCTTAGGAGCCTCTGCATATAATCGTTCTCCTAAAAAGCAAGCCTCAGATTGGAGTGCTTGTCGACGATGTTCAATCAGTACAAACAACAATTGCTGCAAATCCGTTTCTGGCAATAAGTTAGGATCATACGCGATCACCTTTTGCAGTTCAGCCAAATCATGATCATCACCCAGCAAACTAGAAAGCGTATGTAAAGATTCTGCCATTGGTTCAAGGATATCAGGCCAAATGGAGGAAAGGGTCTCCACTTGATGCCATAAATACTTGACACGCTTGCGCCAATCATGAAATTTTTCAGGTTCTGGATCTGCATAAGCCTCTGCCATGCGCATGAGCCCCCGGTGATACACGCGCTTTAGCCCCTTTTGCAACACGATAAACCCTTCATTTTCAATTGGCCATTGTGAAATTTGTGCCCGACCAGCCTCTATCATCTTGATGCAGGCATCGAATGCTTGTGACTCATAAATTATTTCGTCAGCTACTTGACGATGTCGTTGCATTAGGCGTGTCCGTAACGATGCCAATGGTTTTTCGGCCAGGAATTTCATTGCTGGATGGTTTGGGTCATTTTCGTCGAAGTAGGTTAATAAGCTGTCTAATGTTTCGACCATAACAGCTGCATCACGGGCAGGTGCAAGCAGTCGACTGGCATCCCGAAAACGGCCGTTTTCTTGCTGATAATACCCGCTCCCAATTTCATTACGGATCAGCCGTATAATAGCTCGAATCCGTTTGCACATTTTACGTCCTTCATGCACCGCATCATCTCGATTAAAGTAAGGGTCTGTTAATTGATGTAAGGTTGTATCAATGTGCAAACATGCAATCCGACGCACACCATTGGTTATTGGCTCACCTGCGTGCATTTGATGACTCATGATATTGCCTTCCTTCTTTTATTCTTTGAGGAAGATCCTCTTTATAATTTTGATAATCTTTAGTTCGCTTTTGGATGCATCACACAATAGACAAACCCATTCATTTGAATCAAATCGGTTGTTTCGTACCGTTGCCCAATCACATTGAGGATAGGGGGTGGATAGAATTGTGCACGTAAAACGATGGTGCTAAATTGCTGGTTGGCGAGCATTAGCCCCATCTCAGACAGATCGACTTCATTGTTGTTGTATAAGTTAAGTAACTGGGTTGGATTAGTGACCACATCCCGTCCTGCTCGTAAATTAAAACCTGCCTCTTCACTAAATGCAGGTGTTTTTCCGGCACGTACTAATGCAGTTATTTGCTCACCTGCTGCTGTGTCTTCGGGCGAAGGGGGGCGCCCGAGCAAAGAGACACCTGCGGAATCGACGTAAGGAATTGCTTCGGGGTCACGGGGAGCCGAACAGGATGTTTGAGGGGCAATGTACACCTCAGTTGGTTTGCCGAGTACACTGGCGATGGTGCGTAACGTTGGTGTGTGTGTGGGCATGTGAAATACTTTGTTTGCTTGTACTAGTAGTAAAATAGCAATCAAAGTGAGGAGCGCTGGTGAAAGCCATTTACCCAGCACGTTTTTGAATGTTTTTGTGGCGTTGTTTAGATGAAGGGTTACTGTTTCTTGGCCATTGTTGGCTTCGGCCCAATTGACCAGTCGACAAAAAAGCAAGCCTGTCAAAATGCAACTGGCGGCAATGGCTGTGGCAAAATAGGATTCACCGGCTCCCCATTTACCAGAAGTAACGCTGTTGACCACAGCAACGACAAACCAAACTGTGTATGCAGACAAGCGCTCAAAGTAAAGTTGATACGCCGCATAAATGAGAGCGGCAACGGTGATAACGGTGTGCAGT
The DNA here is from genome assembly GCA_050290485.1 of Promineifilaceae bacterium (SeqCode). Lineage (GTDB taxonomy): Bacteria > Chloroflexota > Anaerolineae > Promineifilales > Promineifilaceae > JBNKHS01. The sequence goes on from JBNKHS010000302.1 coordinate 3,229, forward strand.
GTAAACCATTGGCGAAAGAGCCCTTCGGCTTGTCCTGGCACAAAAGGATTGATATTGGCCGTAACCGTGTTGAGATACCAATAGCCATCCGTGGAAATATTGATCCAGAGGAAGATGAGTCCCGTGACGATGGCAAAAGGAATGGCCCATTTGATCGCGCGAATCGGTTTGCGCAGGAACATGAAAAGGAAGACGGCAGCGACGGTAGCGTAGGCTAACTGTTTGGTGTAGCCAGCGGCGAGAAGCAAGAGCATAACGACCAGTATGCGTTTATTGAAGAAACGGCCGTTCTCCTCTTCCTTGTCATAGGTCATGGTTAAAAAGACGACCGCTATCGTCTCGAACATGACCATAAACATGTGTTGGCGAAAGAGGGGGCCAACGTGGTAAACGTAGTTGGAAGCGAGGAAGGCGAGGCCTGCTACCAAAGAGAGCCACCAACGTTTGCCTTCGCGCTGAACACCATAACCGATGAAAACGGCCGTAACCAGCGTCCCAATAAAAGAAACCAAACGCCCCGTCCAATATTGCGGGCCAAATATCCAGACCAGCGGCACAATGATCACATGAAACAGAGGCGGATAGTTGGACGAGTAAAACGGATAATGATTGTTGTCGCGGTAAGGCCAACGCCCTTCGCTAAACAAAATTGTATCCATCAACTCAAACCCTTCTCCTTGATCGTAATCAAATGGATATTGGAAGAGAGCCAAAGCGTAAATGACGTAAACAATCAGGTAGCCAACAAAGGCGGCGATGGCCACACCCAGCAAAATGCGTGGGCCATAATAGGCAACTTTATCCCAAGTGGTGTTTGATGGTGTTACAGTGCTCATGCGGGTTTGTCTCCTAAGGGAAGTAAGGTGATTCCAACAACGATAACGACACCAGCAGCGAGCATCGCTTTTTGTTGTGCCGGACCGATGCCGCTAAATTGTCCACCACCGAGCAAATCCATGAGCAATGAGCCGACAATCGCGCCACCTCCAACGAGAATAAAGATGATGCCTAGCAACCGCTTGGTGATGGGTTGGATGAATAAGTTTTTGATTGTTTCTATCATAGTTTTTGCCTTGATTTTGAATCGAAGCGAAGTGTAGCCAGAAGGGGATTGAATGGCAAATAGGCTTAATTAAGGATGAAGGTTGAATGGAAACGGCCGTGTTTTTAGATGACTTATTGGCCTTTTGTACAATGTTGCTAAAAGAGTCATTTAAACTAATGGAATAGTTACCTTTCCCAACATATCAAAAAACTGCAAAATCGAAAACTTAATAAAGGAAAAACGACTTCAGGTAATTGTGTTATAGTTCAGATGAAAATAGATAGAGTCTTCATTTAGAAGTGAATAACCAACTATAAAGCACATGGATTTAGAGGCATTGTGGTCAAACCATACCGTTTTGCAGAATTACAACAGACCATTCGGCAAGCATTGTTCGGAGCTTGAATACAAGGCATAATTCCTTTTGGACAGAATTATCTTTACAACACCAATAGATATGAAGAAATAATGTAATTCTGCAAACGATGTCATCATTCTCCCTAGTCAAATGTAGCTGTTTAGCCCCACATTGAAAAGGAACGTAAATGACACAAATTCAAAATAATCCCCCAAGAAAGATCCCATTGCTTATTGTTCTTATTGCCTCATATGTGTTTTTAAATGTTTTAGCAGTTGGGTTAGTTGGTTATATTTCATATCGTAATGGGCAAGATGCGGTCAACGATGTTGCCAACCAATTACGTAACGAAACAAGCAAACGAATTGAAGCACATTTGTATACATTTTTAAACACACCCCATCAGATCAACCAGAATAATACCAATCTTTTACGTCAAGAATTTATAGACGTGCACGATGGCGCCAGTTTAGAAACTCTTTTTTGGGAACAAATTCAGGTTTTTGATTCCGTGTCTAGCATTTATTTTGGCAACACCGAAGGTGGTTTAGCCAATGCAGGACGAGAAGGGGCTGGGGGTGAACTCTATGTTATTTCTACCGATAATTTTACTCAAGGTGCATTGACAAAATATGCGACCAATAACAACGGCGAACGGACGGATTTGTTAGTAACTGTTCCTGATTTCGATGCGCGAACAAGACCTTGGTATATCGGAGCCGTTAATAATGAAGGAGCGGCTTGGAGTGATCCCTACATTTTATTTACAGGACAAGATATGGCTATTTCTGCCAGTCATCCCGTTTATATGGGACAAGAATTGCAAGGGGTTGTTGCGGTTGATCTCTTCTTATCTCATCTAAGTGTTTTTTTACAAAGCCTTGATATTGGGGAAAAGGGGCAAGCATTTATTATTGATCGCTCTGGTTTGCTTATTGCTTCTTCGTCATCCGAAAAACCATTTAGTG
>JBNKHS010000303.1:0-5579 GCA_050290485.1 Promineifilaceae bacterium (SeqCode)
CATTAAACAAGCGAAATGCTGTTTCATGCTTCTCGTCAAATAAATCTGCCCGCGCCGAAAGCGCCTTCCCCAACAACTCTTCAATCACAATCGCGTTCATAATCCAACTCCTCTTAAAATGATTTAACGCAAAGGAGCAAAGAATGGAAGATGCAAAGGCTTTTTATACTCTTTTGTGCCTTTTGCCACTTTGTTTCTTTGCGTTAAAAGTTATAAGTTGATTTCTTGGCGTTGCAGGTTGCGGAAGGTGGCCAGTTTGCTGTGCCAATAAAGATCAATGGTGCCGGTAGGACCATGTCGATGTTTGGCGATATTTAACTCTGCAATGTTGGGGCGTTCCGTAGTGTCGGGGTTGTAATATTCATCGCGATAGATGAACATGACAATGTCGGCGTCTTGCTCGATACTACCACTATCACGCAGGTCAGAAAGTAACGGCCGTTTATCTTGACGCTGTTCAACCGCACGACTGAGCTGTGCTGCCGCCAATACAGGCACATCTAATTCCCGTGCTAAACCCTTAAGCCCCCGCGAAATTTCACTAATTTCCATCACCCGATTGTTTGTACTCCGTTCAGCGTTCATTAACTGCAAATAGTCGATCATAATTAAGTCGAGGCCATGTTCAGCATAAAGCCGACGACATTTGGTACGCAGCTGATTCGGTGTGATTGATGGTGTGTCATCAATAAAGATACGTGTTTCTGAAAGACGTCCAATTGCTTCCATAAAAATGGGCCATTCATGCTCGTAAAGCTGGCCACGGCGCAGCCGCTGCGAATCGATGCGGGTTTCCGCTGAGAGCATCCGTTGCACTAATTGTTCGCCCGACATTTCTAGGTTGAAGATGGCGACTCGTTTCCCGTAACGCGTGGCTGCGGTTAACGCAATCGCATTTTGCAAACTTGTTTTCCCCATACCTGGACGTGCGGCCAAGATGAGCAAATCTGATTTGTTCAGGCCACCAAGTAAACGATCAAGATCGGTAAAGCCTGTCGGCACACCAATGACATCCTCGCCACGTTCGTTCAATTGTTCAATGCGTTCGAGGTATTCCCGGGTGATTTGGCGGATGGGAACCAGATCACGCGTGGTACGATCTTCGCTGACGCTGAATAATGCTTGCTCAGAGCGGTCGATGACGACGTTGATATCTTCCGCTTCATCGTAGGCTAGATTGGCAATATTGCTGGCGGCACTAATCAACTTGCGGCGAATGGAAGCTGCTTCAACTAAACGGCCGTAATGTTTGGCGTTGATCGAGGTAGGCACAGCATTGACGAGATTGATGATGTAGGCTTCACCACCTGCATCTTCTAGTTTTTCTTGTTTGCGTAGTTCCTCGGTGAGTGTCAGTAGATCAAGTGGCTCACGACGTTCGTTGAGAGAGAGCATTGCCTCGTAAATCCACTTGTTTTGCACTTTGTAAAAGGCATCGGGGTAGAGGAATGTGGAGACATCGTAGATGGCATCGGGATCGATGAGTAATGATCCTAAGATGGCTTCTTCTGCATCTAAACTGTGTGGGGGAAGTCGATCAATTGAGCTCATTTCTAGCTTTTAGCTCATAGCAATTAGCTATCAGCTTTGTTATGTTTGGTTGATAAAGGTGTTGCTGAAGGCTGACCGCTGACAGATCATCATAAGTAAAAACGTGAAACAAGTTGTTCCACGTCTTTAGCATACCATTCAATTGTGTAGTTTAATAGATACGGCCGTAAAAATAAGCAGTGGCCTATTCCTCAAAATCGTCAAAGTCTAATGTATCTACAAAATCTGAGAAAGCATCTAAAACTTCCGGACCGCCTTCATCATCTTCTGTTTCGTCGTTTTCTTCAAGGATATTCGGCTCGGGCAAGACCCCAGCTTCATCCATAACAGATTCATTGACAAACACAGGTGCTTTCACACGAACTGCTAAAGCGATTGCATCAGATGAACGACTGTCAATCTCTTTCATTTCCCCATTCACATCAACAAACAAACTGGCATAAAAAACGCCATCGGTTAATGCGCGAATGAGAACATGAGAAACCTTACCACCTAATTCGGTAATAACGTTTTTCAGCAGATCATGGGTTACAGGACGTGCAACTTCCATGTCTTGTAGTTCAAGTGTGATTGCATCTGCTTCGTAAGGGCCAATCCAAATCGGCAGTTGCCGATCACTATCAATTTCACGCAACATCACAATACGATGTTGGGAAACGAGGCTTATGCGGATGCTATCAACCTCAACTTCTATCATGAGATTCCTCTTTGGTTTTACTGAAGCAAAAAAGGTTAAAGATAAACAAATTTCTAAATTGCTTCGGTTACACTATTTTGAAGCCAATCTCCAAAATAGCAAATTCTAGATTAATTTGGATTGTTTACCTTATTTACCGATAATACGTAATGTCAGCATTTTAGCATAAAAGTGGAATTTATCCATCAAACATGTAAGGTTTTTAGCCTTTACAAATTCAGTGAGGGAGATCTCTCTCCTCTAATAGGTTTTATAATGGAAAAAGCACTCAAAATATTCAAACGAACAATTCTTATCTTTGTACTTATCATTTTAATGGCGGTCATTACGTTGAGCGCTGGACATTTGCTGCTTGTTGGCATTCAAGAAGTTCTTGCACCGCCTCGGTTTTTACTTGATGTGGGTGATCTGACGACGATGTTGGGGATCATCTTGCTGCTTGTAATTGGATTAGAGTTGGTAGAAAGCGTAGAAGTGGCTTTTCATGATAGCGCCAATTTGCATAAATTGGTGGAGATCATTGTTTTGATTGCCATTATTGCCATTGGGCGGAAGATTATCATTCTCGATGTGACTCATTTGGAACCATTTACCCTTGTAGGAATTGCGGCGATATTAGTCGCCTTGACAACAGGTTATTCTTTGATGCGTAAATTTGCACCAAATTTAAGCGATACAGAAGATCATGGTGAAGATGGGGATGCTACCTAGATCTTGTTATGTAAATGTAATTCTTGATGTCGGTTGTACCGATGCTTTGCTGGCAAATGATGTATTAAATTGGGTGATTATTGCCTCTGCAGGTGCTTCATCTGGGAAGTCAAATGTTGTGTGCCCATCAGCGACGATGGTCACTTGATAGCCTAGTTCAAGGGCGCGTTGAGTGGTGGACTGCACGCACATTTCAGTTTGCATGCCGCAAATAATTAATGCGTTGATTTCTTTCTCTTCTAGAATTTGTTGCAAGGTTGTACTGGCAAATGTGTCTGCTGTCGTTTTGTCGAGGCTAATGTCATTTGGTAATGGGTTAAGTGCTGGATGAATTTCCCAACCTGGGGTATGGGGTTCATCCGGCTCTCCAACTGGCCCATTGTTGCGCACAAAAATAACGGCCGTTTCCGTCTCTCTTGCTTTCTCAATGAGTCTATTGATTGTCTGTAAAATTTCTTTTCCGCGATAAACAGAAAAATCCTCAGCAAACATATTGAGTTGGGCATCAATAATTAACAACGCTGCTTTATTTGACATAAATAATCACCATCCAAAATGTTCTTTAATTTTTACGGCCGTTTCTCGCGCCGATAAATGTGTGTTGTCAATCTTAAAATAATTTTTATCGTAGAAAAAATCACCATCTGAGTTAAGCTGATAATGTTCGTCCATCTCTAGCAAATTATTTTCTGAAAATTCCAAGTTCCGTTTGGTTGGTTTTTGCGATAAACGATACTCTGTTTTGTTGCGTTCGAGGCGAACTGCCTGATCTGCTTGCAGCTCAACGTAAAAAATCTCACCATCCACTTGTGTAAAAATATGGGTCAAACTGTCGATGAATTCCCGATCTTCTGGCTCATTTAAAGCCCAGACGAAGGTAAAAATCAGTCCCGGTAAATCACTTTGGGCAACTTCTTCCAAAATGCGGCGACGAAATCCACTAACCAAGCGATGAAACGGGGGTGTGCCAAAGTCGAAAAACTGGATAATTAATTCAATGGTCATGTGGTTATGGAACAGCTTTAACCCTGTTAAATCCGCGAGTTCTTTGCCTACGGTCATTTTACCAACAGCTGCCGGCCCAAATAGAATCAATAATTTTTTGGTGCTCATCGTTTTTTATTCACAAAGAGGTAAGTAAGCAGAGCCGCAAAAAGTAAAGCAAATGCGGTTACGCCAATAGGAGCCCATTTTGCTGTTTGGCTAATGTGGTTGATACGCTTTTCCATAACCGCACGATCATTGGCATGGGGAAACTGCCGTTCGGGTACGGGCACACCAAGAAATTGACATAACGGTTCCCAGCCTTCCTTGACATTGAACACCAATAATCTTTCTGCGGGCACAGTCGCTTTTACTTGGGCGATATGTTCCTCAAATATGCGCATGGCGTAAGTCGGATCTTCAAAACGGCCATGAAAGGTCCCATTCCATGCCAAATCGTTAATAAAATGGATATGCTGCCCTACAAGCGGAAGTCGATGGGCTCCTGGGATTTTAGTCAGTGCGTAAATGGTGTTGTAGGCACTGTTATACCAGCGCTCGGGATCACGCACGGACAAAATGACCTTTGCATCGGGGTAAGCATCCATCAATTCTGGATAGTAGCTGCAGCCAGGCCAATCGACGGTGGCTTGATAACCAGCAAAGACTTTGTCCCAATTGGGCGATTGCCCATCAACGATTTTTTGCCACATCTTTGTGCGAGACGGCCGTTTAATGACATCCTCCATATGGTAGCAAGGGCCAAAGCCCAACTCTTCGAGCGCTGTTTTTAAAGAAAGCGTTCCCGTACGGCCGAATCCGGCACCAATCACTTTTAATGTCATCTAAATCCTCATTTCGCGAAATTGTTCTGCATATGTTACCCCGATCTTTTCCCCTGCCAACTTATCCCGTTTTTGCAGCCACTCTAAATCTTTGTCTCCTTGGGGGAATTGACACACGTGCGCCCGTGCCGCAGCTAGTTTGTGATCATGAACATCGGTGACATCAATTAAAATTTCTGGCCTGTCGGTGGCAAAGAAAAAGATACGCTTCACTTGGGAAACGGCCGTTCCCTCTTGCAACTGTTCCGGATGATAAAGGGGCATTTGGGCAGGAATGCCCGCATCAATCGCCGTAATCCCCACCGCACGATGATCCGGGTGACGCTGGCCGATATTGTAAGGATCAAACGTAAAGACCGTATCTGCTTGCGTTTGCCGATACACCTGCGCCACTTGTGCCCGCAGTGTTAAATCCGGTACGAGCTCTCCATCATGATGCCCCAAATTGATAACTTGCTCGATGCCTAAAATCTCAGCGGCCGTTTTTGCTTCTTGTAACCGTGTGCTGGCTAAATCTGCCCGTAGCGTCACTGGATTTTCTGTGCCAATATCACCCAAGGTGCAGTTGACGGAGATTACCTCTACGCCTTGTGCAATCAGTTTGGCCATTGTTCCGCCGCACATCGTTTCTAAATCGTCAGGATGCGCCGCCAGCACGACTACCCGTTTTACGTCTGCAAATGCTTCTAATCCTTTGAATGTTGTCATCTTAACTTCCTTTTTTTGTAGGACTACCAAATTACATTTTATTTCATTCTTTCTCGTTGACGATATTGTCCATGGTGCACGGC
>JBNKHS010000304.1:0-5564 GCA_050290485.1 Promineifilaceae bacterium (SeqCode)
CAGTTAGCAAAAAGCTATCATCAGGCAGTGGTTCCCCACAGTTGTTGAATACAGGCAGCCGCTCACCCGTAGCCCAATAATAAAAACCAACCTTAATATCAAGTTGATCAACAGATTGTATATCAGGTGGTAGCTGTAGTTGATGCTTATCATGAACCATTTCCCCGGCCAACCAAAGCGATGTAGGAAAACGACCAGCACTTGGCGCACTGTCATTTTGAGCCACCAAATCACCATTTTCATCAATAACATGAACAAAGACTGTGTAATCAAGCGGTACGCCTGAGGGCGTATGCCAACTGAAAGTTAAATCCAGCACATTCTGCTCAGCCAATCTATCTAGATTGATGTCATAACCTGTTAACTCAATAATAGATGGATCACCAAATGAAGCATCTGTTTTTACTGTTGGCAAATATTCTTCATACGCTGGATCTGGCACGGTAAGAATTCCTACGGCTACTGCGTCCAATTCAGAGGCATTTCCATCAATGATAACAGGTAACCGCTTGCCCGTAGCAACATCTACCCAGCCCACCAAAGATCTATACTTTCCAGGTTTTATATCTGCAGGAGTGTAGAAATGATAGATGTCTGTAAAAGCATCATCTTTTTGCCACAAATACGTTGGGTATGCCTCGCCCATTGGGCGTCGATCTATTTGATCAATCTTTTCCCCATCCACAGAAACCAAGTGAACAAAAAGCACATAATCTTCATTCAAATTCCCCAAACTTTGCCAATTCATAGCCAGATCAATTCGGGTCTTACCTGGCATGAGATAAAGAGGTTCAAGGAAATAACCAGTCAAAGCAATATCATCACCAAAGTTCTTGTATTCTGCATAGGGTTGTGCTGGGAACTGGTTAATATGTTGTCCGAAGGAATGTACATCAGCGCTGCCTGACTGATGAATCTTGCTAATCGCTGCAGAATCAAGAGGCGGTGGTATGAAAAGAGAACCTTCGTTTTCACCGTTTCGAGAAAGTAAAATGACGTCAGGGTTGACCCAGTCTGTTTGTGCGCGAACTAACGTGACCTCTTTGTTAAACGGCCAATCATGTATAGGTTCTAACTGATTGAATGCAGGGCCAACAACGTATCGAAACGTCGGGTGTGCAAAGAGATTCATGGGAACGACTACATCATTTGTTTCACTGATTTCTAACACCCGTTGTGCTAATTCATATTCGCCAACACTAAAAGCCACATTCAAGTCAGCTTTTGCTTCCCATTGCCTGAAATAATCATTGTAAGTTGAAAACACGCCAATCAAATAGAGTAAGCCAAACATCAACAGATAAACAACTTTGGGTTCTAGAAAACGTATTGAAGCAATCCAATCACTCACTTTTGTAATACCGACTGCAACTAAAATCAATGCTGGGGGGAGAATACCGACTGCGCGCAAATAATGAGGCGCTTCATTACTCAACAACGTGGGGAGCAACATTACAAAGAGCCAAAGTAAGATGAGCTGAAATTGAGGTTGCTTTATATTTAGCAAGGCGATAATAAAGCCGATAATAAATGCCAAACCCGAAAAAGTATTAAAAACGGGCCGACCTGGAAGGTTGTGCCGCGCATTTAAATCGCCTTGTATCGTAAACATTTTTAGTATTTTCAACGTGTTCGTTTGTAAGAGGGCACTTGCCGATAATGCTTCCTGTTCTTCTATATCTTTATCATCATCTTCTTCATCTAAAGTGACACTGTTGATCCGTTGTCCAAACATATTGGGATGTGATTTAAAATAGGAACCTAATGGTGCAAACACAATTATAGAAACGATACCTGCAATAAATAGCCCCTGTGGCAATGGCAATCGCATTACCTGTTTCAATTTTAAAGAGTCTCGTTGCCAAGTGATGATGGATTGAATAAGTACAAAAAGCAGTAAAATTACGGGGAGGAGTCTTGCTGGTAAATAAGTGTATTGACACAGGCCAAGGGCGACACCTGCATACATAAACAGGCGTTTTTTTTGTTGTTGCCAACCGCGCCAGAATAACCAGAGTGCTGTAATCATGAGAGGGATGAGAAAAACGGCACGGAAGGCAAGACGGTTAAGGCTCAAATACCAGTAGGAGAATGCAAGACTGGCAAAGGCAACGGTTCCAATAAAACGTGCTTTACCAATACCTTCTTTACGAAACAGGTCGCAAGCAAACCTATACAATACAGGAAAGGCGAGAAGACCAAAAAATGTGGATGCTAATCTTAAACTCCAAGCTTGATTTCCCCAAAAATACAACGCTAATGCTTGGAAATAGATATGTAATGGTTCCCGCCCATTATTTCCTGGGTAAAAAACAGAAAAATTCCCATCGGTTAATAAACGTCGGGCATCAATACCATTGACGGCTTCGTCGAAAAAGAGACCTGGCGGAAGCTCGGCAAATTGATAAAATCGAAAGAATGCCGCTATCAACAGAATTCCGACAAGGAGAAAAAGATGAACCTTGCGTTTGGACCAAATGGGCAAGGAAAAGGTATTCATCGAATATCAACCTCCCCAATAAGAAATTGGTTATTTAGCAATGGCTGCCCATTCTCGTTGATGATTGGCAAGCGCATACCATCTATAGGATTGTAAAAACCAATATAGAGTTGATAGACACCTGAAACGCTGTTGTCAGGGATTGTTAGCAAAACTTGTTCATTAATAATTTCATCAGTCACCCATACGGATGTTGGGTTTATTCCATTTTGCGGCGCGCCATCTGTTTGGGCAATGAGGCCTGCCTCTGGATTATGTAGATGGATAAACCTAGAATAATTGATTGGGGTTGTTCCTGTACTCAAATATGACAGTGTCAGGCTAATGGTGTCGCCAGCGGTCAACGCTTCTGGAAGGTTTAAATCATACCCAATTAGCTTACCTATATCGCCAATTTTCAAATTGATTTCTTCCGCTTTTACAGGGTCTGGACTATTAAGCACTTTTATTGGGGGTAATGTATGAACACTGCCAAGCGATGAGCCATTCCCGTCTTTGGCCTCTAACGATATTATCTCCCCATCATCACCGATATTATAAACCCCAAGACGAGGCCAATAAATGCCACTAACCGCATCTGATGGTATCTCGATACGATAAATGTCTTTTTGGGTGAGGTCTGGATGCCATAATTTTGGATAATTATAAAATTTGCCGAGGTGTTGGTCTTGTTGGACTAATGTCTGCCAGTTTTGGTCTGTGATGTGAAATGCTCCCCGATAGTTGGTTTGGGGTTGTTGCAGTGCCTGCCAGTGGAGTGTGTATTGCATTTGATCTCCAGGCTGGACAGTGAGCATGGTCTGATTTGTCATCGTTTGCCCGTTTACCTCTAAGACAAAGTCTGTTAAGGTAATTTCTTCACCATAAATAACGGCAGGGGGTGGCGGTATTGGCTGATTGCTTATTGGCGTTTCTGAAAGCGTTTGCTTTCCAACGAAAAGAGGAGGCACATCAGTGGAAGTGGCCATCTCTAGCTGATAAGTGCCTGCTGGTAAGCCAGGCGGCAAGGGTATAAGATACGCATCATCGACAATTGTTCCGGGCTGCCATTCCATATTGTCTGCGGTAGCATAGTATGGGGAAGTTTGGATCGATGCCACTTGTGTGCCATCTTTGTCTTTTAATTGCCACAAAACTTTGAAGGATGACACAGATTGACGAATGTACCAGTATGGTTTTATTTCTAAAAAGTACTCTTTTTGTTGAGATTGATAACCTAATAGTTGAATCGGGGCTGAATTGTCGCTATCTGTTGGTTTTGTAAGTGGTAATGATGTCGTTTTGGGAAAAAATAATATTAATCCGCCAAGAAAAATGAATATAGCAGGAAGTATCCACCAGAGTCGGTTTGTTAATGTGTGGCCGACGAAAGTGAGTAAAATTACGGCCGTTATCAAAGAGATCCCTGTTGCCACATGCTGCCACGTGGTTCCGACCAAAGATAACGTTATTTGATGGGTTCCTGCAGGTATATCGACAGATAGAAGCCCAGCAGGTGTACTAGGATATGTGGGCAACTTTGTGCCATCTTCCATCGTGACACGCCAACCCGGAAAATAGAAATTTGTCCAACGAAGCGGGGTAGGTGCTTCATTTGTCACCGCAAATTTCATTGTTAAGGGCGTGGCTTCAAGTAATGTTATCGAATTTGTCATGGGATCCAGCGCGTTTTCATCGTCATAATTAAGGCTTTCGACCCAACGGGGGAGGAACTCATTTGAGGAACTCGTCCCTAGCGCACCTATTTCTTTTTCAAATTGAGCCAATGTCGCTGTATCCACTGAAATGTCTGCTGGACGAAGACTTTGTGACCAAGGGTATGATGGCCAATTACCGAGCAATATGACGCCCAGAATAATAACGGCCGTAAATCCAATGATTCGCGGACTTCGGTTCTTCATTGGCAACAAAAGCCCAGCAGTTAGCAACGCCAATGCTGGGGTGATAAGGCTCAGCAAGCGCCATGGAAATTGAGCGATTAGAAGGATATTGTTGCCTTGCCAAATAGGTACAGCCAAACGACTAATTGCAATCCCACAGACAAGTGCCAATACAGGCCAAAAAAGCCACTCCCTGTCAGTACGACGTGCCACAATAAAACCAGCTAGTGCTGATACGATTTGCACAAGCCCTAAACGAAACGGAGGGATGGAACTATATTGAAAACGTAAGGCAGAATCGAGCATAGTAGAAAAAGTCCAGGAATGATCGAAAATAAACCCTTGAGCTTGCTGATAAGCCGTTTCGGCAAGATAGCTGCGTTCTATCAAGACGGGAAGCCAAAAAAAAGCGGAAAGCCCTATGGCCGTGACCACAGCTGCCACCACCCATTGCATCCGTTGCCATCGATCTTTGCTAAGGATGACCACCAGATAAACCAACAAAACGGGGGGAATCAATAGCAGTGAGATATTGTGTGTGATCGCAAGTATGGCTAACGACAACGATGAAAGCAGAAAATATTTCTGCGGTTTGTCATGTTTTACGAGGCGTCCAAAACTCCAGAAAATCCAGGGCAAAACTGCTTGTGCCCCCACTTCGGCAATTGCACCCCGCACATAAATATTTGTGAGTAAATAAGGCGCAAAAACGTATGCTGTTGCCGCAATAAGCGCCAGCCACCGCCGAAGGAAATCTGATTGATTGCTGAATATATCCTGAGCCAAAGCGCGCATGCCAAACCCAGCGACAATCGTGAGTAAGGCAAACGTAGCAATAAGTGCTTGTGTCGTGTTCAGTCCCAAAACTTGTAAGATGACACCCATATAGTATGTTGCAGGTGCATAAAAGTGGAGTAAAGGATAACCCAAACCAAGAACAAGCTCAGACATCCAGCGTGGATAGAGTAATCCGTTATGGATTGAATTCGACAATAATGCGAGCCGAAATAGATGCAAAATACCGTCGGCAGTGCGTGGCCAACCATAAGTAAAAATTGGAGAGATAGCACCAAAAACAATGAGTAGCAGCAATTCACTATCCCACCAAGAAAGGACTTTGTTAAAAGTAAGCCTAATTTTATTTTGCAAATACACCTGTTCAGCAAAAGTCATATACAACGTTC
>JBNKHS010000305.1:0-5508 GCA_050290485.1 Promineifilaceae bacterium (SeqCode)
CCATAACTTGGCAACAGACGATGTATTTGCCGAAATGCATTTGATTTTGTGTCGTAATGTTTTAATCTATTTTAATCGGGATCTGCAGAATCGGGTGTTGACGCTGTTTAGAGATAGTGTGCGTTATAATGGCTTTCTCTGTTTGGGCAGCAAGGAAACGATTCAATTTTCGACTGTAATCCAAGATTTTGTCGAATTTTCACCACGAGAAAAGATTTATCAATGTAAGGCAAATAAATATTCTACAAAGGAACTGATTTCTAAACGGCCGTAATTCTATGAGATATCGAGCAGTAGCTATTGGCGCATCAGCTGGTGGGTTAGAAGCAGTACAAACCATATTATCACAATTACCAACCTCGTTTACGCTGCCTATTTTGGTTGTGTTGCACCGCCTGCCAACGGCAGATGAACTGATGCAGTTTGTTTTTGACGAATCATCGGCATTGCATGTTAAAGAGGCTGCACAATACGAGCCCATTAAAAATGGAACGGTGTATTTAGCACCTGCTAATTATCATTTACTAGTTGAGCGAGACAAAACAATCTCTTTGTCTGTGGATGAAAAGGTTCGTTTTTCACGTCCTGCAATTGATGTGCTTTTTGAAACGGCGGCAGATGTGTATCAGCAGCACTTAATTGCCGTTTTGCTGACGGGTGGAAATGATGACGGCAGCAGGGGAATGCAGCATGTGCACACATTAGGTGGCTTAACCATTGCCCAAGACCCGCAAACTGCAGAGGTTGATGTGATGCCCAAATGTGCAATTGAACGCAATGTGGTTCAGCGGGTATTGACTTTGGATCAAATTGCGGCGTTATTAAATGAGGTGTCGGCACGAAATTTGTAATTTATGTAGATAAAGCGTGATAAAAATTTGTTCAATGAAGCTTTGCAAAGGAAACTATATGTACAAAAAATTTATCAGTAGTGCCTTATTTTTATTTTTGCTGTTTTTATTGATGGGATGCCAAGTAACGACAACCAATTCTGCTGAAGAAGGGGGTGGAGGTGAAGATACGGCCGTATCTGAAGCCGACGACAGTCATGACGAAGATCACAGCGAAGAAGAAGCACACGAGGGTGATCATGATCACCAAACTGATTATTTGGTAATCTATTCCGGCCGCTCAGAAGATCTGATCCAACCCCTTATTGACCAGTTTGCGGAATTAACAGGGGTTCAGGTCGAGGTGGTGTATGGAGATACCGCAGAAATGGCGGCTAATTTGCTCGAAGAAGGGGAAGATAGCCCTGCGGACATCTTTTATGCTGCTGATCCCAGTGGTTTGGGGACAATAGAAGATTTGGGTTTGTTTGCGCCCTTGCCAGAAGATATTTTAGACAAAGTACCACCCCAATTTTCGTCGGACAATGGAGAGTGGGTTGGTGTGTCGGGGCGGGCACGCGTTGTGGTTTACAATCCGGACAACGTTGCTGAGGCGGATCTGCCAGAGGATTTGTGGGGATTTACGGAGCCCAAATGGAAAGGACGCATTGGCTGGGCACCAAACAATGGTTCCTTCCAGGCAATGGTAACCGCGATGCGGGCGTCGTGGGGTGAAAAAGAGACAGCAGATTGGCTAAAAGCGGTTCAAGCCAATGAACCGCTTATTTATGAAAAAAACACGCCAATTGTAGAAGCTGTTGCTTCAGGTGAGGTTGATGTTGGATTTGTAAACCATTATTATTTGTATCGGTTTATCAATGAAGAGGGCGAAAATTTTGCGGCACGTAACTATTTCCTTCCTGGAGGTGGTCCGGGGTCACTCATTATGGTTTCTGGTGTTGGTATTTTGCATCATGCACAAAATGTGGCCAATGCAGAAAAGTTCATCTCATATTTGCTATCTGTTCCCAATCAACAATATTTCGCAGCACAAACGTTTGAGTATCCCCTAGTTGATGGCGTAAATATTCATCCTTTATTGCAGCCACTCGCGGAAATTGATCAAAACGCGATTGATATTCCGGCAAGTGCCCTGTCTGATTTGTTAGGAACGGCCGTTTTGCTGGAAGAAGTTCAAATTATGCCCAACGAGTGATTTATCGGATTGCGTAAAACAACCCATCTATGAAATTAATAAAACGATTCAACGACTTAAGCATAAGTGTCAAAATAAACATCATCCTTATATTGATGTTGCTCTTTTTGTTGCTGACCACCCTGTTTCTCTTAAATAACAATATTAATACATTTACCTTGCAAACGGGGCGGCAGCGCTTAGTAGAGGAAGTAACAATTAGCCAAAATCGTGTGGCTGAAGCAGAAGAGCGCTTGTTATTAGCGACTAAGCTTTTAAGTACAACGCCTCGTCTGGCTGAAGCCATTCACGCTGAAGAGGCACTTGCGGTACGTTTAAGCTTATTAACAACGGCCAACACGTTAGGCCTTGATGCCATCGAGGTTATCAATCAGGATGGTGAACGCGTTGAATCGTTGACTGGAAGTGGCATTACCACAGAGAGTAAAGCAACAAGCCAATTGCGCTTTTTAAGTTTGCGGGGAGATGAAGTAACCACTCTTATTTATGATCAAGTAGGAGATGAATTGCATCCTTTATTAGCTGCTGCCATTCCCCTAAAAGATGCTTCTGGTGAGATTGTAGGCGCGATTATGAGTGTGCGGGAAATTGATGAAGAATTTCTTACCTCAATCAATCTTGCCTCTAATGTTGTCAGCTTGGGTTTAATTGATAACGGGCAATTGATTGCAACTTCAGATTCTGAACATAATCATGACGTAGAGGAAGTAGAAGTTGAAGATTCGAATTTGACATTTCATGCCATTCCGCTTAATCCAGACCGCATCGAAGAAGCCGCAAATGGTGTAGTTGTTGTTGCAGATGGTGTCTTTTATGATGAAAATGGCCGTCCCCAAACCTTAGGCTATTTTCCGATGCGTCCAGGTGATGGTGGATCTTCACCTGTTCTTGTTACCCTTGTTACTTTAGATGAGTTGTTTACTTTTCAAAGAGGAATTACAACCAATTTAACCATATTGCTAACGACAATCACCCTTTTTACGGTGGTAATCGGTGCCTTAATGGCTCGTCGTTTCATTACATCGCCGATTCGTCGTTTGCAGCTTGTTGCTGAAAAGATTGGAGAGGGCGATTATGACCAACGGGCTGAAGTAAAGGCGACAGACGAGATTGGACAATTGGCGGAAACATTTAACCAGATGACGAGCGTCTTGCAAGAGACGATTTTGGCTGAACAACAGTTCCGTCACGATGCGGAAGTTGCCAATGCGGCCATGGAAATCCAGATTTGGCAAACCAGCGGATACACGCAGCTAAATGATAAGATGCAGGGGATTGTTGATGTTCCTTCGTTAGCAGATGCGATTATTGATCAGATTTGTCATTATGTGCAAGCGGAAATAGGTGCGTTGTATATTATTGATAATGGTGTTCTTCGTTTAGCTGGCTCTTACGCTTACAATGGAGAAACGGCCGTATCCCAATTCAAAATGGGAGAAGGTGTTGTTGGACAAGCTGCCAAAGAAAAAGCACCGATCATCCTAACTGAGGTTCCTGACGGTCACTTGACGATTCGTTCTGGTTTAAGCAAATCTGCACCAAATCATATTATTGTGCTGCCTTTTATTTATGAAGATGAAACTGTTGGTGTGGTTGAACTCGGAACATTAAAAGCATTTGATCAATCGCAAATTGAATTTATTTATACGGCTCTTTCTAACATCGCCATTGCTTTTAACACTGCACAAGCACGGGCGCGCATTGATGAACTATTGGTGCAAACCCAAAACCAGGCCGAGGAATTGCAAGCCCAAGGCGAAGAACTGCGTGTAGCGAACGAGGAGCTAGAAGCACAAACACAAAGCCTCAAAGCCTCCGAAATTCGCCTCAGAGAAAAACAGCAAGAACTTGAATCAACGAATGTCCAGTTAGAAGAAAAAGCGGCCGCTTTGGAAGAAAGTGGTGCTAATTTGCGCGAGAAACAAGCGACATTGGATGAACAAAATCGAGAACTCAAACGGGCCCAGGAAGATCTGGAAGAAAAAGCGGCACAATTAGCTTTAGCCAGCAAATACAAATCGGAATTTCTGGCAAATATGTCGCATGAACTGCGTACACCACTCAACAGCTTGCTCATTTTAGCACGTATTTTGGCCGAAAATGAGGACGGCAACTTGTCTAAAGAACAAGTGGAGGCGGCCCAAATTATTCACAGTGGCGGCAATGATCTGCTCAATTTGATCAATGACATTCTTGATTTATCGAAAGTTGAATCTGGAATGATGGTTTTTCATTTTGAACCGATGGCGGTTGCTGATTTGGCCAATGTTATCCGCGCTCAATTTGCGCACATTGCTGCAGAAAGAGATTTGGGCTTTGCTATTCATATAGCTAAGGATGTCCCCGCTATCATCCAAACAGATCATGTGCGTTTGGCTCAGGTTGTGCGCAATTTGCTTGCCAATGCGTTTAAATTTACGACAAAAGGACACATTGCGCTCAATATTTACCGACCAGATGAGTCTGTCGATTTAACAATGTATGGTTTAGATGCATCCGAAATGGTTGCGATTGGTATTGCCGATACAGGGATTGGGATGACGCCAGATCAGTTGGAGATTATTTTTGAGGCGTTCCAACAGGCTGACGGCAGTACGAGTCGCCAGTATGGGGGAACAGGCCTTGGCCTTTCTATTTCGAGAGAGTTAACGGCGCGTTTGGGGGGCAAGATTTTGGTGGAAAGTGAGCGTGGTATTGGCAGCACGTTTACGCTTTATTTGCCGATTAAGTATGAGATGTTAGCGGATGAGAATGGTGAGGGAGGAGATGATGGTGAAACGGAAACGGCCGTTTTACACACTTCCTCTCCTTTACAAAAACAGATTAACGGAAATCTGCAAAAATCGGCGACATTTTCATCAATTGCTCCCCCTTCAGATGACCGTACGACGATCCAAGCTGGAGATAAGAGCGTACTACTCATTGAAGATGATGCCAAATTTGCCCAAATTATTTATGACCATGCCCATAAAAAAGGATTTAAATGTTTACTCGCGCAGAATGGTAAGATAGGGCTGGAATTATTGCAGAATTACCATCCAAGAGCCATTATGCTTGATCTCAACTTGCCAGATATGAAGGGATGGGACGTGTTAGAGCAAATCAAAAATAATCCCAAAACAAGACACATTCCCGTGCACATTATTTCCGCAGAAGACGAAGTTTTAGATGTTTTCCATCGCGGTGCAATGGGATACTTAACCAAGCCAGTAAGCAAAGAAGCATTAGAGGAATCCTTCCAAGCAATTGAAAAACTTATCGCCCGTGATATAAAGTCATTGCTCATTATCGAAGATGAGCCGCTTGTACGTATGGGGGTTGTTAATCTCCTAAAGGGGAGCGATATTCAAATTACCGAAGTTGATAGTGGAAAAGCTGCTCTAGAAAGATTAGAGGCAGAACCATTTGATTGCATCATTTTAGATCTGTCGTTGCCCGATATGTCTGGGTTTGATTTATTGA
>JBNKHS010000306.1:0-5502 GCA_050290485.1 Promineifilaceae bacterium (SeqCode)
TGAGTTCCAAACCTTTATTTTGGAAGAGATGGCTCAAGTACAGTTGGGTACTAAAGAAGTTATGCTGAAAGCAGGTTTGGCTGAGACGGATATTGATGTTGTTGTGACGACGGGGGGCTCCTCTTTGATTCCCGTTTTTCAAAACATGCTTTCACGACGGTTCGCAACAGCTGAGATTGTTCATTCAGATACGTTTGGGAGTGTTGCCGCTGGCTTGGCGATTCGTGCGGGCACATCGTCATAGCGATGTTTTTCTTCCTATCCAAATTTTTGCCAGTTTTTATTTACCCTATCGGACTTACCATTAGCCTCATTGTGGTAGGAATTATTCTGTGGCGCTGGCGAAAATTGCAAACGGCCGTATTGGGTATTGCCATTTTGCTGCTTTTTCTGGCAAGCAATCAATACATTGCCAACACCCTGGCCAAGACATTGGAGTGGCAATATTTCCCCCCTGATCCCATTCCACAAGTAGATATGATCATAGTTCTTGGCGGGATGACCCGCTGGTCTGATGCGCCACAACCTGTACCCAATTTGAATGAAGCAGGCGATCGTTTGCTGTATGCAGCATGGTTGTATCAGCAGGGTGTGGCTGATAAGTTGTTGTTGACTGGTGGTCAATTTCCGGGCGCTACGCAGGCGGAGGCAGTCGTGATGCGTGATGCCTTGCTCGTTATGGGCGTGCCGGAATCGGCAATGATTTTAGAGACGGAATCTCTCAATACGTACCAAAATGCCTTATTTGCTAAACCGATATTGGATGAGATGAACGTGAATTCAGCCTTGTTGGTAACATCGGCTACCCATATGCCTCGTTCGCAACAATTGTTCGCCAAAATGGACATTCCTACAGTTCCGGCACCAACCGATTATTTTGTGGTTGCCCCTAAGTGGGATGATTCGACAAAACCAACACCATCATCGCTCTTTTTAGGCATGCTGCCTTCAGCAACTGCCTTGACATTGACGACAAAAGTTATTAAGGAGTATGTCGGTATTTTGATTTATGGATGGCGTGGCTGGCTATAGAGTTGTGCCAGCTGGATAGCCGTTGCGTTAATTTCCTCGCGTAGTGAATTTGGAGATAATATTTCTACGGCCGTTCCTAACCCCATCAATTTTTGACATGCAGATTGTTGTGAATCAAAAGACAATGTAATCACAACAGCACCCGTAACATCAGAGACTTCCCCTTGGGCAATAAGCTTGACAATGTGGTCACCAAAAACTTGAGCCATGCGTGTCTCATTCCCTGGTAGAATTTTTAGCGTGACAGGAAAATAGGTTTGTCTTTGTTCAAAACTATCACGCCAGCCAGCCCAATGGTCTTGCAAATTAAACGATGCGGGTCGCTTAAACATTGTGTCTGTTAATGTTGCTTCCATGATGCGCGAGACACGATAGACCATAATTGAGCCACTGTAGATGGAACAGACGACATACCAAATACTCGCCTTAGCAACCAAGCCGTATGGATCGATGAGCCGTTTCACCCATTGTCCATCCCCACGTCGATAATCAATTCGTACACGTTGATTATTCCAAACCGCTTCTTGCAAAAGAGGTAGGAAGGGAGCATCTTCCGTCCCTTGAAACCAACCAGCGGGATCGAGCAATAAACGTTCTTGTACTTTTTTTGCATCTTGTTGAAATGGGGCGGGCAGTGATGCTGTTAATTTTAGCATCGCTTGTTCTGAATCTTTCTCAGCACCTAGCTCGGCAAGCAATCCAGGAACCGTGAACATGAACAGGGCACGTACCTCTTGCTCGTTTAGCCCGGTGAGATTCGTGCGATAACTTTCCATGAGCATGCAGCCACCTTGGGGGCCACGTTCTGCATACACAGGAACGCCAGACGCACTTAAGGCATCTAAATCACGGTAAATGGTTCGTGTAGACACTTCTAGCCGTTCTGCTAACTCATCTGCCCGCATACGGCCGTTTGTCTGCAACAACATCAATAAGGAGATTAATCTATCTGCGCGCATACAAGGGTTTTATGAGATTTGTCATAAACTGTCAACTCTATTTGGTCGTTATCAACTTGGTGTCACCCAATTGTCACATGCAAACAAGGGCAGCTGACTAGAATGATCACAATCATCAACATAAATCCTCGTGGCCAACCAATAAAAAAGAGGTGCAGTAGTTAACATGAGCATATCTAAAATTAAACTCATCCAGGAATTACGAGAGGAGGGGGCTTACGGGTCTGACTTTCGTGACGTCGACTTATCCTATGCCAATTTGCGGGCAACAGATTTGCAACATGGCGATTTTCAAGGCGCAAATTTCCAACATGCAGATTTACGTGGAGCAAGTTTGCGTGGTGCAAATTTATGTGGCAGCAAATTCTTAAAAGCTGATCTGCGGCAAGCGATGTTTAAAAACGCACAAATGGACCACACAACGCAGATCGACCACAAATGGTTTGCTGTTTGGCAGCTAATCAACGAGGGGCCAGTTGATGAAATGCTACCCTCTAATGATTTTTCAGATGCCTATCTCACAAGTATTGATTTGGCAAAAGTTGACTGTTGGGGTGTCAACTTTGATTGCGCAAATTTACGCCACGCGAATTTCACTAATGCCGATTTAAGAGGGGCTTCTTTGCTCTATATTCATGGTGCAGAGACCTTAGGGTTGCATGGTGCATTGTGTGATGAAGATACAAAATTTGATCCGATAAGTGAGCTAATATGGCAATTGGTGAATGGTCATGCCGATGTCCATGATTTAAGCGCTGTCCATTTAGCCGAGGCAAATTTGCACCATGCTAACTTTAGCCACATGCACCTATGCGCTGCTAATTTAAAGCATACTGATTTGCGTTTCGCAGATTTTTACAGTGCCAATTTGGAACAGAGTGATTTACTTGGGGCTGATTTGCGTGGGGCAAATTTACAATACGCTAACTTAAATGGTGTTGTGCTGCGCGGTGCCAATTTATGTGGAGCAGATTTCCGAGATGCGATACTTTCTCACATCGATTGGTTTTGCACACAATATGATCATGCAACCCAATGGCCAAGAGGGTTTAATCCTCAGAAAGCAGGGGCAATATTGGTCGAAAGAGATAGTTCGTTGCTTGAATTTGCGCATTGTTAGGTGTTGGTGAAAACGTTTTGTGTTCCTGAATTATCCCAATATACAAGCTATCCAAGTATGTTTTGTATTATTTGATTAGGACTTAAGTACGGCATCTGTTGCTAGACTTTGCCATTTTAACTCCTTACGATGTTTACGTTTTGTTCAAAGAATGCTGACCCGCGACATTCTTGAATATAGTTGAAAGCGTCAAAATCATCATCTCGACATTAGGCCAGTTTTACGCTTTCGCATAAGGAGCTAAATAAGCATGAGTCGTGATCAATTACAGAAGTTAGATTTTTTCCGCATTTTTTCGATTTTTTTCATTTTATTAACGGCCGTAATTTTCGTACCCCGCACCATTCAAACATTACAGGCTGGAACCCCACCCACAACGCCATATCCCATCTTATTTGTCACCCAAATCCCCATTGCTGGTGATTTTACTACCATTGGATCAACCTTTGGCAATCATGAAGCACGCCTGAGCGATGTTGGGCGTGGTGGTGATTTATGGATCCGGTATCCTGATGGAGAGCTAAGAAACTTAACCCAAGCAGCTAACTTTGGAACCAATGGTTTTCAGGGAGACAATGGCATTGCTGTGCGCGATCCCTCCGTACATTGGGATGGCGATAAAGCAATTTTTAGTATGGTCATTGGTTCAGCAGGTCAACAATATGAGTATGAACAATATTATTGGCAGCTTTATGAAATCGAAGACTTTGGGAAGGGGGAAACACCCGTTATTACAAAAGTGCCCAATCAACCTGAAAACTTCAATAATGTCAGTCCCATTTATGGCACAGATGACCAAATTATCTTTACGTCGGATCGGCCCCGAAACGGGCAACAACATTTATATCCACAGCTGGATGAATATGAATCGGCACCAACCAATACGGGGTTGTGGCGTTTGAATCCTGCCAATGGCGAGCTGACGATTTTGAATCATGCTCCATCTGGTGATTTTACGCCGATTATTAACAGTCGTGGCCGTATCGTGTTTACCCAGTGGGATCATATGCAGCGCGATCAACAAGCAGATGAGGATGCGCTCACCCCCCAAGGCCAAGCTGTGCCTTACGGTTCATTCAACTACAGCAGCGAAGCACCCAATGCGATCAAGCTCAACAGCCGTGCCGAGATATTCCCCGAACCACGTGATGAGCGGTCTGACCTATTAGCGGGCACAAATTTAGTAGGCCATCGTTTCAATCACTTCTTTCCGTGGGAAATCAACCAAGATGGCACAGAAGGAGAAGTTCTGCTTCATTTAGGACGACATGAACTGCATGGTTATATTAATCGAAGCATAATGGATGATCCCAATGTCGTGGAATATTACTCACAATATCCACGAACGAATCCAAACGTCATCGAAAATATGTTCCAAATCAAGGAAGATCCCAACAATGCAGAAACCTATTATGGGGTGGATGCTCCTGAATTTGGCACACATGCTTCTGGTTTTATTATTCGATTAGCGGTTGCTGGTAAAAATGCAGATCAAGTGATTGTAGATTACATCACGGATGAGGAAAATGGAGACGGCCGTTATCGTGAGCCGCTTCCGCTAAGTGATGGCACAGTAGCTGCCATCCACACCACGCAAACGGAAAGCGAAACAGGAAGTGGTCACAACTCAGACTATGCTTTTCGCCTCAAATTATTGGTCTCTGATGGTAACGGTGGTTTAACCGCTGGTCCATTATTAACAGAAGGCATTCCGGCTAAAAATATTAGTTTTTGGAACCCGGATCAGATGAACAGCTACAATGGTATTTTGTGGGAGTTAAACCCCGTTGAGGTGCGGCCACGCTCCCGCCCCACACCCCCAACATTTACCTTGCCTGCGCCAGAACAACAGATGTTTAATGAAGCAGGTGTGGCTTTGGCCGAATTACAAACGTTTATGCGTGAGAACGATTTGGCCTTGGTTGTCAGTCGCGATGTAACCACACGCGATGATTTAGATCGGCAGCAACCGTTTAACTTACGCATTGCAGGTACTGGCACACAAACAGTTGGTCCATCGGGGAAGATTTATGATGTAGCCCATATGCAATTCTTTCAGGGGATGCAAATTCGCGGCTATGAGGATTTGGGTGGTAGTGGACGTCGTATAATTGCCCAATTTGCGGGTGGAAACCTGAACCCGCCAACAACTGGCCCTACAAGCAGCGTTATTTTAGGTGATGATGGCTCAATGGCGGCTTTTGTGCCTACAAATCGGGCTGTGACGTGGCAGTTAACAGATCAAGCTGGCAATGGTGTCGTGCGTGAACGATACTGGCTTACCTTCCAACCTGGCGAGGTCCGCGTGTGTACTTCGTGTCATGGATTGAATGATAAAGATCAGGCGGGGCAAACGGTCCCTACAAACCCGCCTGAGGCGTTAAAAACGTT
>JBNKHS010000307.1:0-5494 GCA_050290485.1 Promineifilaceae bacterium (SeqCode)
GAAACTGTCAATCATTATCTGGAGCAAGATGGAGAAAGCCGCCGCATTAACCGCGAATATATTGAAGCGAAACTGCCTGATATTGCTGATTTTACACGCACGTATCTGGGCGTGGACCCGGTTGTGGAACCGATGCCCGTTCAGCCAACAGCCCATTATGCGATGGGTGGTATTCCGACAGATGTAGACGGCCGTGTCCTCGTCGACGCCCAAAACACAGTTCTCCCCGGTCTTTATGCTGCTGGTGAGGCCGCTTGTGTCTCCGTGCATGGTGCCAATCGTCTCGGTACGAACTCTTTGCTGGACTTGGTTGTCTTTGGGAAGCGTTCTGGCATTCAAATGGGTGAATATTGCAAAGAAGCAGAATTGTTGCCATTGCCCGAAGATCCTGCAGCAGAGGTGATTGCTGAATTTGAACGTTTACGCACAAATACAGGCAACAAAAAGCCTGTCGATTTGCGTACAGCGATGCAAGCAACAATGACCAAAAACGTCGGTGTTTTCCGTACAGATGAAATGATGTCAGACGCAGTTGCGGACTTAAAAGTGCTTCGTGAACAATTTGCCAATGAGATTGTCGTCGATGATAAAGGCAAACTGTACAACACCGATATTTTGGAAGCGTGGGAGTTAGGTTGTTTGTTAGAATTGGCAGAAGTTACGGCCGTTTCTGCTTTGGCCCGTACTGAAAGTCGTGGGGGGCACGCCCGTGACGACTATCCCAAACGAAACGACGCTGAATGGCTCAAACACACCCTCTGCCATCGTGTCAATGATGGCGAGTATACATTAGACTATAAACCTGTTACCTTGGGTCGTTACGAACCAAAAGAAAGAGTCTATTAAGGAGAATATTTATGCAAGTTAATATGCGAATTCGTCGCTTCAATCCTGAAAAAGATGCAAAACCATATTGGGGCGAATATACAATTAATGATGTAAACCCGAACGACTCTGTTCTCGATGCCCTCCATCGTGTAAAGTGGGAACAAGATGGAACATTAACACTGCGTCGTTCTTGTGCACATGGGGTTTGTGGTTCTGATGCCATGCGCATCAATGGTGCCAACATGTTGGCATGTAAAACCCTGGTTTCTCGCTTAGGCAAAGAAGGTGCTTCTTCCGTTAAGATTCAAATTGAGCCGATTTTGGGGTTGAAGGTAATTAAAGATTTGGTTGTTGATATGGAACCTTTCTTTGATAACTATAAGTCAGTCAAACCCTATTTCATCAACAACAGTGCACCTCCGGAAAACGGCCGTGAACGCTTACAATCACAAGAAGATCGTGCCCGTTTTGACGATACAACCAAATGTATCTTGTGTGCCGCTTGTACCACCTCTTGCCCCAGCTTCTGGGCAGATGAGCGTTACGTAGGGCCCGCAGCCATTGTACAAGCACACCGCTTCATCTTCGACACACGTGATGAAGGCTACGAAGATCGTTTGGCTGTTGTTGGCGATTCCATGGGTGTATGGCGTTGCCGCACCAACTTCAACTGCACCAACGCTTGCCCACGTGAAATTGAAGTCACCAAAGCAATTGCGGAAGTGAAAAATGTGCTTGTTTCTGGTGAAATTTAACCTTTTAATCCCTTAGTATTTTCAAAAGAGCTGGCACATTTGTCAGCTCTTTTTTTGTTGAATTACAATACAGGTATGCGTTGGAACCAAATCATTATTTTCGCAGTTTTGGCAATTCTTCTACTTGGCTGTCGAGAGCCAATTGATAATTATGAAGAGGCAAACAGCCCCTTCTTTGCTGGAGAATTTGCCCCAGCTGCTCATCCCTTTGATGGGGATCTCAAAATCATCACCTGGAATATCCATTTTGCCCTAGAAATTGATCAAGCGATAAAAGAGTTACAGGAAATGCCAGGCTTGCAAGACGCAGACATTATTTTATTGCAAGAAATGGATGAGCTGGGCACAGAAGAGATCGCCAAAACACTTGACTACAATTACATTTACTTCCCAGCCTCTATGCACACAAAACATGACAATAATTTTGGCAATGCGATACTGTCGAAATGGGAATTATCTGCACCAGAAAAGATCATTCTGCCCCATAAAAATCCAACCAACGACCAGATTAGGATTGCGACCAAAGCAATTACGACAATTGACGATTTGCAGATCACTTTATACAGTGTGCATATCGAAACAGCGTGGCTCAGTGGAACGAAACGGAACGAACAAGTAGATGCAATCATTGAAGATATTGGCGACGATGACTATGTTTTTGTCGGTGGCGATTTTAATTCTGTAACGCAAGCAAATGTGACTGATTTAGACGACGCCTTCAGTGGGATTGACATGATTCGCGTGTCTGAGGGAGCAGAACCCACTGTTAAAGTTGTTGGGGCAGGCTTTTCGGCAGATCATATCTTCGCCCGCAACGCAAATTTGATAGAAAATAATGTTTACACAGAAACAGAAGCAAGTGATCATTTCCCAGTTTGGGTAGATGTCACTTTAAGCGGAGGGATTGAAAATGAATGATGACGCAAATATGACGGGTCAAACTTATCTTATTCTTGCGGCTTTTGCAGGTGCAGAAAAAGCGGATGAAGTTTTGGATTACCTGCAAGATTTTATGGCTAAAGGCTCAACATTCCATGATGAAGCGGTTGTTATTAGTGTTGATGACAACGGTAAAGTCTCTACTCACGGAGGAAACAAATCGAAAAAGGGCATTGTATCTGGTTCGATTGTGGGTTTATTGGTTGGTGGACTGGTTGGCTTCCCTATTGTTGGGGTTTTGTTGGGTGGCGTACTGGGACGGCATCAAAGCAAACAAAAATTGGATGACGTTGAACAAGATATCCTACAATCTATTTTGGATACGCTACAACCCAACAGCTCATTAATTGTGACCGAGATTGAAGATTGGCAGGCACAAAACATAGCTGATTCCTTGCAAAGTTATGGGGCAACAGAGGTTTTGCTTGGACCTGCCGAAGAAATTGCGAAGCGTATAAGTAGTACGTAAATAGATCATTGAATAGTCAATTGTGTTTTACGTTCATACGCCTTCTATTTTGATTGGGCCAAAATAAATTGATTGAGTGCTTCTCGTGCAGAGGGAAGATGTTGCATCGCATTCCAATCATCAAGGATGTCTTCCGGCTTTTCTTTATTGATGAGGAGCCAAAAGGGGTCGGTTTGAGTTGGTTGCCCACCTGAGATGGTTTTTTGCCAATACGGCCGTAATTTGTCTTCCCAATCCTTATAACTTTGCCGCAACCAACCCCAAACACGCACAAAATCCTTTCTTGCCTCATCAACCGTCATCTTCTTTTGGTAAACACGAATGGTAATAAACTCCAACTCATCCCAATAAGATAAAAATTGTTCGATATTTTGATCTTCTGACCATTGATTGAGAAATTTAGAAAACGGGTTACGCATCTTACCGACAAATTAAAATTGGATTACGATACTCCTGTAAAAACAGGCGATTAACTGTACTCCCTAACAGCAAAGAACGCAAGGGGCTGTAGCTAAAGCTCCCCACAATCAAGTAATCGGCGCCAACAGAAACGGCAGTTTCTAAAATACCTGCCTCCACTTCACCTTGATAAGCCACAAAATCCGCTTCAGCACCAACACGTTCAATGTAGTCCCGCGCCCGTGATAACAACTTGTTGGTCGTAATTTTATCGCCAACACTTAACACAGTCAGTTTAATTTTGTACCGTGCGGCAAAATACGCAGCCACAACAAGTGCCTCCTCTGCCATGCTAGGATGCCCACCATAGGCCAAGAGCGCATGATTCATATCCGATTGTGATCCAGCAGGAATGGTAAGAATAGGGCGTGGACATTGACGCAAAATAGTCTGAAAGTTAGAGACAGACCGCTCTTTCCAGGTTTTGCCTGGCGGATTGTTCAAGGGCAAAACCACACCATCTACATAAATGGAACGCTCTACGATGCGTTGCGGAACCGTGCCGCTCTCCACCGCAAATTGGAATTGAACGCCTGCTGCTTGGCATCTGCGTTCAAATTCAGCTTGAATATCGGTGATAGATTGCGCTAGCTTCTCTTTATTTTTAGGTTTTCCGTTCTCTTTAGGATCTTTTAGAACATGAAGTCCAAATAAGCGCGTTCCACCGCGCAGAGCAATCTCAATCGCGGCATCAACTGCGCGCCAATCGTTTTCATTCCCAGTCACAGAAACAAGGAGGTCATCAAATAAGCGTCCAGATGCACGTTTATTCACTCGTTCCAAACGCCACTGTCCTGCAGGGGGACCTCCCTCTAACTCGTCAGGAACAACTGCATCAATTAGTTTGCTGCCAGCATTGGCAATAGTTTGTATCGGCGAGCGTGCTTTCTTACTAAATTCAGTAACGGCCGTTTCTGGCGAAACATCCCACCCCAACACTTCCTCCAACTCGGCGCGATGCTCAGCCAAAAGCACATACATATCTGCTTCCGTACGATCCGGAAAGTAGCGTAAAATCCCTTGCTTACGCACCAGGGCAACCACAGGCAAATAAACATGATCATACCAACTAGTTACCGCGTCTTCATAAGCAATCTCATAACCTGCATTCAAGCCCATATAATATTGATGCACATCAATATGCTCTAGAATCAAACGATATTGCCCAGCAAAGGTCATCAATAAATCAACATGGGGACGTAATTTATCGAGGTTGGTCTTTTCCAAAAAGCGTACATAGCGTGCTTTTAAGATAATGTCGATCGGATCGTCATCGGGTTGCACAGGGACACGCGTATCAACTTCCTTAACATAGCCAGAAATAGTTGGTGCGCCTATCCGTTGGGCAATCGATACACGATGATTACCATCAATCACAAAATAAG
The DNA here is from genome assembly GCA_050290485.1 of Promineifilaceae bacterium (SeqCode). Taxonomy (GTDB): domain Bacteria; phylum Chloroflexota; class Anaerolineae; order Promineifilales; family Promineifilaceae; genus JBNKHS01. The sequence continues at coordinate 4,836 of JBNKHS010000307.1, forward strand.
CATCGCCCAATTTATACGCTTCAATGGGAGGGACGCCGGTTAAATCCTCAACGGCCGTTTTCACCCGAGCCCATCGCTCTCTATCTGCATCTGATTTCGGCAAAAAGCCACGAGTAAAATCTTTATAGCGCCCCACACTCCCCACAATTTTATCAACAGGAATATCTTGTAAGCCCCGGTCAATTGCATTCGTAGCCCGCAATTGTTGGCGTACATCTTCATAGGAAAGCAGTTCATTCCCTTCCCCAGTAAACCGGGCGAGGAGTTGTTGTATCGCTGCTTGTCGTCGCGCTTTATCAAAGTCTTCCAGCGCAGATTGATATTTAAAAATAGGTGTCATACCCTGAAGTTTACGGTCTATTCGCATAAATTTATAGGCACAATTTGTACTAAAAATTTTTGTGCAACATTGCCAAGGGGGATTTCCCCTTATTGGAAGCAGAATTACCAACCGCTAGCCTGAAATACAGCTTGTAATGCTTGCTCACGTTCAGCGGGTGTCATCGTTCGTGGACGAGCATAATTTTCAATCAAGCCAGTCCATAATTCGACATTGAGCAAACGGCCGTTATAAATCGTATAAATGTCCACAAACGCCTGCCGTGTCCCTAGCTGATCCATCTGATCAAAAAACAAGTTCCCTAAACCGTAATGAATAA
>JBNKHS010000308.1:0-5474 GCA_050290485.1 Promineifilaceae bacterium (SeqCode)
GGCTTGGCGGTTTGGGCACCATTATTTTAGCTGTGATTGGAAATCTGATTTTGGTTTGGTTAGCGGATTTGCTACTCACGATTCCGCCCGAATTTGAGCCATTGGCTCCGCTGCGGATTGCTATTTTTACGGCCGTATTTGTCTTCGGTGGTGTTCTTGTTTACGCTTTTCTTGCTGCTAAGGTTGAACATCCCGTCCGTACTTACCAGCGTATTGCTTGGGTCTTTCTCATCGTGTCATTCATCCCCGATATTGCCATGCTTTTTGTCGATTTTATGCCAGGAGCGACAGGAACGGCCGTGATTGTTCTGATCCTTACCCATATTGTGGCGGGTCTTATTGCTATTTATTTGTTGCCGGCAATGACAAAAGCGAAATAATCTTGTCATTTGACTAGCCTTAGGTAACAAAAAATCATAGCAGAAGGAAATTATGAAGATAAGATTACTACGTTCCATGTTGTTCATTTGTGTTTGTTTAGGGACAGCATGTGGTCAATCTGCAGAAACGGCCGTTCCCGCCACAGCAACAGATGCAATCGAAATCATGGCAACGGATACGGCCGTTCCCACCAACCTGCCCCCAAATCCAGAAATTCTTGAACCAGAAACATACACCGCGCAGGTCAACAGCTACAATTTAGGGGAAACAATCATTTTGCAGGATCATTTTCCAGAAGATAGCCGTTTTCGCAACATGCCCGTGCGCTTAGAAGGGGTCATTGGCGTGCCAGAAAGCGATGAAGCGCATCCTGTTGTGCTTATTATGCATGGCAGCCATAATGTTTGTGGTGGAGAAGATATTTGGCCTTGCCCTGAGAATGTGGAACAAAGAAATTATGAGGGGTTTACGTATCTTGTGGAGGCCTTGGCCGAAGCAGGCTACGTGGCGTTATCGATCAATGTCAATGCAGAACATACCTTTGCTTTTGGTGAAGCGCCGCCCTCGGTGCGCACAACGCAGTTGATCGATTTACATTTGGGCGAATTGGTGGCGGCGAATGCAGCAAAGTCGGATAAGTTTGGTGTGGATCTAAACGGCCGTATTGATCCCTCGCGTATGGTGTGGTTGGGTCATTCACGCGGTGCTGATTTTACGAACTGGATTATTCGTGAGCAAAATTTGGTGACAACGGCGAGCCCTATTGGCTATGGTCCTGTTGCGGGCATGATTCTGCTCGCGCCACCCCTTGTTGCCTTGGATACATTACCAACGGCAGATTTGCCCTTTTCTGTTATTCTTCCCGCTTGTGACAGTGATGTTTCTACCTTGAGTGGGCAAAGATTTTATGAATCGGCACGTTTTGATCCAGAACGGACAGATTGGGGGAGTTCTGTTTATGTAGAAGGCGCGAACCATAATTATTTTAATGCAATTTTAGATGCGGAACGCTTAAATTATCCCGCAGATCGTCCCGATTGTACGGCCGAAACATCATTAACGGCCGAACAACAACAAGAATTCCTGACGCAATATACACTCGATTTTTTGCAAACCTTGTTTGCTCAACCAGAGATGGCATTTGCGGCCAAACATCGTTTGGGGATGGTGACTCATGTGCCCATGCCTACAACGTTCCATCAATATGCTGTCCGCTTCAACTTTATGCCTTCGACTGCCAAACAACGCATGATCATGCAGCCACAAAGTGAGGCTGAACGTAGCCAAAATTTATTGGGCGGTGAGAGCATATTACAGAACGTTACTGCCCTGTTTTGCCCTGACGGGTATTATGTGCCGGCGACAGCACCAGGAACGGAGTTGTGTAAGCGTGTCAATTTCAACCAGCCAGGATATCCACAGGAATTTGTGGTCAGTTGGGAATCTGCTGATGCGGAATGGCGTATGGTGCTGCCAGAAGCGCAAAGGGATTTGTCGGCATATACGGCCGTTCAGTTACGCGTTGCCCTTGACCCCCTCTCAGAACTAAATACCCTAGAGACGGCGCAACGTTTTACATTGGCATTGGTTGATACCAGTGGCGAGAGTGCGCAGGTTATTGTGCCCGAAATTCCTTATCCGCTTGGTGTTATTCAAGAAAATGAATATTTTGACGGAGGGATGTTTACCGGGCACGTATTTCTGACTGATTTAAGGATTCCCATAACTGAATTTGCACAGGTTGATCTTAATCAGATCAACGAAATTGTATTCCGTTTCGATCAAACAAAGTCAGGCACATTGTTCATTGCTGATGTACACTTGTTAAGTGACTAACGCATAAATGTGCCACAGGGGAACACAGATTTTAAGTAACATTCATCAACGTTAATCTGTGTTCAAAAAAGGAGATGAAATGAACATTTCAACCCCAGAAATCACTCAAATTACTAAAGATGCTTATATTTATGCCTTTCCGATGCTCATGGGATACCGCTATGCATTTGCGACGTTCTTGCTTCCCTCATTGCCCTCATATCGCGGTCCAATAAACGCGATGCATGGTAATCCTGCAACGTTGGATCATACGTTTAGAGATGTCATTACCCCCAATGCAGACACACCCTATTCGATGGCCTTGCTCGATTTGCGAGCTGAACCTGTTGTTATTCAAGTGCCAGAAGTGAAGGGCCGATATTATGTATTGCAATTTGAAGATTTGTATGGTGCGAATACACATTACATTGGATCGCGAGAAACTGGCTCAGCTGCTGGTACATATCTGGCCGTTGGTCCAAATTGGGATGGAGAAGCAGGTGATGGTTTTACGGCCGTTCTGCGCTTTGAGACCGATCTCGTGTTTGTTATCGGCCGTACCCAACTTTTGGGGGCAGAAGATCTCCCAGCATTAGCCAATATCATGAAAGGGTATCAGATTCAGCCTTTATCTGCGTTTTTGGGAAAAGCAGGTGAGGCTCCTGAACCGGTTCAATGGCCCATGTGGGATGACGAGGCGTCCCGCGATGAACGTTTTGTCGCCACCTTTAACTTTTTGCTGTCCTTCTGTCAACCCATTCACGAAACAGAAACTGAACTGATGGCACGCTTTGCCCAAATTGGTATTGGGGCTGGATTGCCTTTCGATGTTTATAAACTGGACGATGAAACACGCCAAGCAATGCGTGCTGGTGTTGATTTGGCGCGCGAAACGATTGCTCAGAATGTAGCCAAAATCGGCAAAAAAGTTAATGGCTGGATGTCTACCGATGTGTTTGGCAATCGAGCGTGGTATGCCGGTGATTATCTGCTGCGAGCTGAGGGGGCAATGGCTGGTTGGGGTGGTAATGACACCATTGAAGCCACGTATCCTATGGCACGAGAGGATGTCGATGGGGTACCTTTAGATGGCACCCATCAATACCGACTCACGTTTACCACGCTGCCGCCGGCCAAAGCATTTTGGTCCGTTACGATGTACGATACCTCTTATGATGGTACAGCTGGTTATTTGATACCAAACGCCATTAACCGCTATCTGATCAATTCAACGACAGAAGGATTGGTATATGGTGATGATGGTTCATTGACGATAACCATCCAACATCAACAACCCTCCGATGCCATGGAATTGGCAAATTGGCTTCCTGCTCCTGAAGGGGAATTTTATCTTGTGCTGCGCATCTATTGGCCTGAACCGGCTGCCTTAGATGGTCGCTGGACACCGCCGCCAGTTGTTCGCATCTGATTTTTATAGACGACGATTTGTCTGGTAATAAATTTGTCGCCGAAAAAGTTGTTGTAGTGTTTTGTGGAAACGGCCGTTTCCACGTAAAATTCTAACTACCATTTTGTTGTTGCCTTGCATCATTGCCCACAAAAAAAGAAGGGAAAAAGATAAGCAGTATATTCTCCACCTGCATCCTTCACAATTCATCCTCAACTAAGGAGGTCTCATGGTTCGGTTTACGATTCGAGTTCTGGTTTATGCCCTGGTGTTGGCTATCACCATCACCTTTTCCCCTGGCATCACGATAAACCCTATCATTCCCGGTGTTATTGATATTAGTGCCACCTACCTGATTTTTGGAATTTTATTTGGGTTGATCAATGCGTTTGTACGGCCATTGGTGCTGCTCTTTACGGCAAGGCTTGTTTTGCGCACAATGGGCACTTTTGCCATTGCCATCAATATTGGTTTGCTTGCGCTGCTCGGTTGGATTGCCAGTGACTTTTTCATTATCCAAGATCCCTTCTTGTTATGGCTCTTTTTAGGGGGCATCATTTTAACGATTGTGCTCATGGCGTTGGAATCCTTCTTCGGTTTGGAGATGCCTGCTTTCCGCAGCGAAATTGAAACCCAATTCTACTGGCGCTGGGTACGCTATTTGTCAACAGGTAGACGCAACACGATTGCGGACAATCTGCGTGCTTCTCAAATTACCTCTATCATCATGCGTTACACCGAGGATATCGTCGTCGATATGACCCCTTTAGTCCGTTTTCGTCATTTTGTGCAGCGGTTGCTGTTTCAAGATGTCGATTTGATGGATGATTTAACGTTACCGGAAAAGGTACGTTATATGATTCAGGAGTTAGGCCCCACGTTTGTCAAATTTGGTCAAATTGTGAGCAGCCGTACCACAGATTTACCCCCAGAATGGCGTGAGCAACTCGAAAAATTACAAAGCAATGTGCCCCCATTTTCTTATGAAAAAGCGGAAGAGATTATCCGCGAAGAGTTAAATGATGAGATCGATAAATTATATGCGACCTTCGAACAAGAACCTTTTGCCGCTGCATCCACTGCACAAGTGCATCGGGCAACATTGCATGATGGCACAGAGGTTGTCGTTAAAGTGCAACGGCCGAATATTGATATTGCTGTTAAATCTGACATCAACGTGATCAATGATTTGACCAGACGCATCCAACGTAAACAAGAATGGGCTAAAACGATGGATTTGCACGGTTTGGTTGCAGAATTTGGACAATCCATATTATATGAATTGGATTACCGTAATGAAGCGTCTAATGTCGCCCTATTAGACAAAAACATGGCGCAATTTGAGCGTGTTCATGTTCCTAAAGTTTATTCCGATTTGACTACCAATAAAGTGCTCACGATGGAGTTTATTCCTGGCGTCAAAATCAACGATGTGGAAAAACTTGATGAGGCTGGGATAGATAGACAAGCACTGGCCCGTGAATTTGTACAGGCAATGATCAAACAAGCTTTGTTTGATGGCTTTTTCCATGCCGATCCCCATCCGGGCAATGTATTGGTCGATTTAGAAACAGGACAAATTGGCTTTTTAGATATGGGCTTGATGGGTGAACTCAATCGGATGCAGCGCATGGCGTTTGGTGATGTGCTGGTTTCGATGGTACAAGGGGATGGCTATAGTTTAGGCAAAGCAGGCTTGAAATTGAGTCAACCGCTGCCCGGTGTGGACGTGAATGAGACGGCTTTTTTGGAAGCAATGGAGCGCTTTGGCGAACGCTTTTTAGGCATTGAGCAATCGATTGATGTTGCCTTTGAAGCGCTGCAAGATGTGATGCGCCGTTTTGGGCTGCGCTTTGACCGCAACTTTGTG
>JBNKHS010000309.1:0-5472 GCA_050290485.1 Promineifilaceae bacterium (SeqCode)
TGAGAATCCGTCATCATGTCAACCAAACGGCCACGTTCTTTAGCAATACTGTCTGGAATAGGTTTACCGGAGATTTCACTGATTTTCATAATGAATTCATCGGTCCACTCAAGGCCCATGGGGATTTTCAATTTTGGAACGTCATGCTTCCAAGTATTTTTCAACAATTTTTCCGTTTTGGGTAGCTGCCAAGGCTGTACTAAGATTGTGTTTAAGGCGTTAGGAGCGTCTTTCACTTCATCTTGAGTTGTGCCACCAGCGTACATACGGAATTCGCCATCAGCTGGAGTATCCAGTATTTCATCGGGATCTGACAGCATTGTAAAAGGTACATCCATTTCCTTCATCATGCGCTTAATAACACGGAAGTTACCCAAGTAGGTTTCGAAGCCGGGCACAAAGTTAATTTTGCCGTTGCTGCCAACTTCCTTGCCTTCCATATGATTCAGGGTGAAGTAGCGAGCAATACCTTCAAACATGTTGTCCCAACCGGTAACATGGCTGCCCACAAAACTTGGCGTATGAGCAAATGGAACTGGGTACTCATCAGGGACATGACCTTCTTTTTTGGAGTTATTGATGAACGCATTTAAGTCATCACCGATAACTTCCGCCATGCAGGTTGTCGACACAGCAATCATATCTGGCTTGTAAGTGGCTTTACAGTTTTCCAAACCGTCTTTCATGTTTTGTTGACCACCGAAAACCGCTGCGTCTTCCGTCATGGAGTCTGAAACACAAGAAATAGGCTCCTTAAAATGACGGTTGAAATAGGTTCGGAAATACGCCACACAACCTTGCGAGCCGTGTACGTATGGCATGGTTTTTTCAAAACCCAAAGCGCACAAGACCGCACCTAGAGGCTGACAGGCTTTTGCTGGATTCACGGTCATTGCTTCACGGGAAAAATTTAACTCTTTGTATTCTTCAGTAGTAGTCCACTGAAATACCTCGTCAATTTTTTCCTGTGGGTGTTTTTCTTCAAAATTGTCGCGTTTGTTCGCAAGAGTATCCCGATATTCTTGTTCGCGAAACAGGGGATAACTGGGCTTGATATCATCAACATCTTGACTCATGACTATTCTCCTTCCGCGCCACTTATTTGTGGACTGACGGATGTGGATTTCGGTTAGTGAACATCAACAACCGCGTAGGGTTGTTGATGCGGCTAGCCGAAAGGGCTAATGAAATTAAAAACCTAAATTAAGCAGTTGCTGCAATGGCTTCGTCAGCTTCCTCGGATTTTTTCTTCCAAGGGGCAGCTAACTTACTCCAACAGGGGTTATTCAATGTCATATCCATATCACGTGCGAAAATAGCAAAGCCATCAAAACCGTGATAAGGACCGGAATAGTCCCAAGAGTGCATTTGACGGAAAGGCACACCCATTTTTTGGAATATGTACTTTTCTTTAATGCCGGAGCCAATCAAATCTGGCTTAACTTTTTTCACAAACTCTTCGAATTCGTAACCTGTTACGTCATCGTACAAAAGAGTTGCGTTGCCCATTTCCTTGATAGTACGGTCATAGTCATCGTTATGACCAAATTCGTAACCCGTACCAACAACTTCCATACCCAGATCTTCGTATGCACCAATAACATGGCGAGGACGCAATCCACCGACGTACAACATTACGCGTTTGCCTTCCAAACGAGGACGGAATCGGTCTATTACGGCTTGCCATTCTGGCTGATAACGAGCAATAACTTCTTCACATTTTGCTTGAATGGATTCATCAAAATGTGCCGCGATTTTACGCAGAGACTCAGCGGTTTTGGTTGGGCCAAAGAAGTTGTACTCCATCCAGGGGATGTTGTACTTCTCTTCCATATGACGAGAGATGTAATTCATTGAACGGTAGCAGTGAACCAAATTCAATTTCACTTTTGGCGTTAATTCCATTTCAGACAAGGTACCGTCACCGGACCACTGAGCCACTACACGCAGACCCATTTCTTCCAACAAAGTACGTGAAGACCAAGCATCACCACCGATGTTGTAGTCACCGATAATGGCAACATCATAAGCAGTTTGCTCAAAGCTGTTGTCATCATCACGAGCGCCCAAAACCCAATCGCGAACAGAGTCGTTGGCAATGTGGTGACCCAAGGATTGAGAGACGCCGCGGAAGCCTTCACAGCGAACAGGCACTACAACTTTGCCGTGCTCTCGTTGCTTGGCTTTTGCAACAGCTTCAATATCATCACCAATCAAACCAATTGGACATTCTGATTGAATTGTGACGCCTTTGTTTAGCGGAAAAAGAGTTTCGATTTCATCGATCATTTTGGCGAGTTTTTTGTCGCCACCGAAAACGATATCTTTTTCTTGGAAATCCGAAGTAAAGTTCATGGTCACAAAGGCATTAATGCCGGTAGTACCAATGTAGTAATTACGACGACCAGCGCGAGAATACTGACCACAACCCACCGGACCGTGAGAAATGTGAATCATATCTTTTACTGGACCCCATACCACACCTTTAGAACCCGCATAGGCGCAACCACGAATGGTCATAACACCAGGCAAAGACTTCTTGTTGGAAGTGATACATTTTTTTGATTGCTCTAAAGAAGTATCGTTAGGGCTCAAATGCTTTGCACGATTCTTCTTCGCTTTTTCTGGATAGACTTCCAGAACTTCAGATATGAGGGCTTCTACCTCTTCGCGTGACATCTCAGACATAATATTGTCTCCTGAATGTGTATTTTCGGGTAATAGGAGTGCACTCCAAAGAATGCACTCCTAGCTAGGCAAATTCGCCTGCCCCGCCGTTCACTTGCTCAGGTTTAAACAGCTTCAGCAGCAAGCTCTGCAGCAGTTTTGCCTACAATGGACTCATCTTCTTCATCCAATATACCGAAGTCCATCAACAACTCTTCAAGAGCGTCCATAGTGATCGGAGTTGGAATAACCAAGTTAGTATTTGCAACGATTTTGCTTGCAAGTGCACGATACTCATCTGATTGATTGCAAGTTGGATCGTATTCAATACAAGTCATACGACGAATTTCAGCGCGTTGTACGACATTGTCACGTGGCACGAAGTGAATCATGTGAGTACCGAGTTTTTCGGCCAACGCCATAATCAACTCATCTTCACGGTCAGTATTACGGCTGTTACAAATCAAACCAGCCAAACGCACACTGCCAGAGTTTGCGTATTTAACAATACCCTTAGCGATGTTGTTGGCGGCGTACATAGCCATCATTTCGCCAGAGCATACGATGTAGATTTCTTGAGCTTTGTTTTCACGAATTGGCATTGCAAAACCACCGCAAACAACATCGCCCAATACATCGTAAAATACGAAGTCAAGATCATCTTCGTAAGCGCCTTCTTCTTCAAGGAAGTTGATGGCAGTAATAACACCACGACCAGCGCAACCGACGCCGGGCTCAGGTCCACCAGACTCAACACATTTGATGTTGCGGTAACCCACTTTAAGAACATCTTCTAATTCAAGATCTTCTACAGTGCCAGCTTCAGCCGCCATTTCCATAATGGTGTTTTGAGCTTTTGCGTGAAGGATCAAACGAGTTGAATCCGCTTTCGGGTCACAACCAACGATCATGACTTTCTTTCCTGATTCTGCTATCGCAGCAACCAGATTTTGTGTAGTGGTCGATTTACCGATACCACCTTTACCGTATATTGCACATTGACGCATAGCCATAATGACGTTCTCCTAAAGTAGGTTACTTTACTTTTTACCGCATTGATTAAATAAATCACTTAATTGTTCACTTGCACATAACAAGCATGCAAGTCACATAGAGCACGCTTTATGCCAAACGCCAAAATAAATCATATCCCATTGTTTTTATTATACATTTTCATTCCCTCATAACATTTTATACGCGTTTTAATAGCAACAATTTTTCTTTGATGTTGTATTAATAGCGACAAAACGACAACGGCGGAATTTTTCAATGTTTTATCTATAAATTGTCGTAAACACGACATTTTGTTGCTTATTTTGACTTTTGATCTTTTACACTCGCCAACAAGTCCTTAATAATCAATCACTTCCCTTTGGCTTGCAAATTGCTCCTGCATTAATTAAACCTGAATTCGTGACTTCGAAGCGGATTCAGGTTCAATTCACCCACCTGGTATACAGGAGAATAAAGTCGTGTCGATTCCTAATGGCTCAGAAATAGTTGAAGGTATTCAGTCTGGAAAAATCGTACCCTATTTAGGGCCAGGCGTTTTAAATGGTGTTGTCAACAAGCTTGATTCAACGCCGATTCCCGCAGACAGTGATAGCTTGATTTTGGCTATGAGCGGTGGCCAGCCAATGTCCCCTCGCCTTATGTATGAATTCCCGCGTGCGGCTATGCATATCGAAAACAAAAAAGGCCGTACGTTTTTGGAAAAATTTTTATTAAAAACTTATGCTGAAACACAGTGGAGCAATTCAGAATTTCATCAATGGCTAAAGGAGTTGAATGCACCCTACGTCATCGACGTTAATCGCGATTTACAATTGCAATCCGCAATGAAAGATACCCCACACACACTGATAGTTGGAGTAGCCAGGATCGCAGCTCATCCTTATCGTTTTGATATATACGAGAATAAAGACGGCCAATATCGCGACATCACACAGGAAGAAGTCAACACGTCCCTTCCTGTTCTGTTTAAACCCTTAGGTAGCCCATTGCCAAAATCCAATTTTATTGCATCCGATGCAGATTTCGTTGATTACATAACCGAACTCATGGGTGGCTTTGCCATCCCCAGCTGGTTAAAAGAATACCGAACTGAAAAACAATATCTGTTCCTCGGTATGCGTTTTACCCGCGACACCGAACGGATGGTCATGAGCGATATTATCTACGGCGCCAACCAACAAACGGGATGGGCATTTATTGAAAATCCAACCGATAAAGAAAAGCGTTTTCTTGACAAGAAAAAAATTGAGCTTATCGAAAAGGATTGGAGTTCTTTATTTGAAGAACAGAAATGTTTTGCAGCATAAATTTTATTACTTTGGAGTAAACTCTCATGTTACTAGAAAACTACGCAAATCAATCCCTGCTTTGTAACGTCAGTGTCACCGGCGAAACCAGCACTAAAAATCTATTCAGCTTCCGTGGTGACATGGTTATTGAGGAAGGCGATATTGCCGACACTCAAGGCCGCCGCCACCCCCCCAAAGCTGTGGTTAAACAAGCTGTAACCTTAACCACACCAGACAAAATCGTTATGATTGCGGGCGCCATCAATGATATCGGTTATCTACCTGGATTTATCGAGAAATATCAAGGCGATTTTGCTGACGATATCAAGCTGCTTTTTTATGTCAACAATATCAGTCAATCCCTTATTGTGGAAATTGAAGGTAAAACATGTACTTTAATTGCGCACGATGAGGGCGCCGTTTGGACCTCTCTTATGGAAGATTTAAGACTTGAAAAAGAAGACTTCAAGGGGCAGAGTGCAGAGGACAAGACGTTAACCAT
>JBNKHS010000310.1:0-5469 GCA_050290485.1 Promineifilaceae bacterium (SeqCode)
CCACCATCCGTTCGCGTCGTTAAAATACCCGTTTTGCCCGTTTCAACGGTATCAACAATGCCGGGAGAGGAAACGGCTACAATCGGATTCCCAGCGGCCATTGCTTCAATCACTGTCAATGGATGTACTTCGGAAACAGAAGCTGTTACAAAAAGATCTGCGGCAGCCATATAATTGGGCACATCATTAAAATGAACAGGACCTGTAAAGTGAATTTGATCGTCAAAGCCAGTTTGTTTAGCTTGCAACCTTAGTTCCTCTTCGCTTGGCCCCTTACCGATAATCATCAAGTGTAAATTGGGCACAATATCACGGGCAATCGTGTACTGCTCAATGACAGTCTCTAAACTTTTTTCGGGGGAAACACGACCCACATACATCATTAAAACGGCCGTTTCTGGAATGCCAAGTTCTGTTTTCGTACGGGGTTGCGATGGTTGATAAAAAGGTTGTAGTTTCAACCCATTTTCAATCACCTCAATCGGCTTACGCACACCAAACTCCAACATCACCTGGCGCACACTTTCAGAAGGGGTTATAACCAAATCGGAGTAATCGCAAAAGCTTGGCCATACCGTGCGCATAATCGCGTCGGCCGTCGGCTGTGGTAAATTCATCCACGTGTTAGCATAGAGATCATAACGTGTATGGTTGGTGTAAATAATTGGACAACGGCCGTATCTATGGGCCATCTCCACACTCATAAAAAGGTGATGGCAATGGAGAATATCCATCTCGCGCAACATCTTTTGCGCTTCTTTACTATAACGAACCGTTAAATAATAACCGTGATCCCCTACTTCAAACCCTGGTGAACGGATCACTCGATCATCATCACTTTCTGCCTTATCTCCAATCGTAAAAATAGTGACTTCATGACCCGCCGCTTCTAGATATTCCCGATATAAAGCAACCATTCTGGTTACGCCATTGATCACAGGTTCATAAACGGCCGTAACAATTCCAATCCGCATGAAATCCTCCTTACCACAAACAGTTCCTAGCCATTCGTAACTCGCTTACTGCTCTTGAGCCGAATAAATAATCTAGGCTCTAAAACATCTTCCTATCTACAAATAAGTGTGGAAAAAATAGTATTTTGCACATAGGGTCTCTACACAGGTGTTATGTAAATCTGCAAAATACTTAAACAGCTTTTGATGCCATTTGACATAAAGCATGACATTTGCATCAAAAAGACTGTTCCAATAACAACACCTATACGCATAAATTCGTCTTGTGTCGTAAATAGCAAAATATTAAATAAACGCTTTTAGGGAAAAAGTTAACAGTGTACCAGCAACCAGCGACGCAAATGAGCTAATCCTAAAGTTAACGCCCATTGGTCAATGTTATCAGGATGACCACCGAATGAACGTTGAGTAACAGAAACCCCGTTCTCAGAAGCTAACGTCACCAAAATTTGAACACCCCCCGGTGTCATATTACTATAAACAATCAACCCTAAATCTGTTCCCGATTTAGCCATTGCCTTCTCAGAAGCATGACGACACCATTGCGTCAAATTAGCCTCATCAGGATCATTCAATTGTAAGCTATCTGCCAATCCCTGCCATGTTTGCGAATCCATAAAATGAATCGCGTCGTTATATTTAGGCAAAATTGACATCGCATTATATATCACACGGTGGGTATAACACTCAGCAATCGTCACAGTTTTTTGATTTTCTAATAATGAATCTAAAACAACATTCTCTAACCGTGCCGTTTCTGAACCAAATACATGATCCCCAAGGCGCTCAACAATTTGCTCTCGTAACTGATTTAGTTCGGTTTGTAGTTTATCTTCTGATTCTGCCTTTGCCCAAATTCTAATATTTGTCTGCCCAGCAAAAGAATCGTAAGTAATTTGTCGTCCTGCCTCAGGAAACATCTCAACCAATTCTTGCTTTAAGGTACTTTCCATCAGACCGACACTGCGCAGCAAAGCCCAACCCGTAACCTTGTCTGTAGTTAGCTGCTGTCGTAAATAGGGCAACACCTCTGTTTCCAATAAATAAGACATTTGACGTCGCCGTCCGGGTAAACAAAAAAGAACCCCCTCGGGTTGCTCTAACATCAGACCAGAATAACTTAATTGAGAATCCCCCAATTTGATTGTTTCTCTTACTTCTGTTGTTTCAGGATCGATTTCCAAGCCCGTCAACTGGGCAATTGCCTGCTTCGTAAAATCATCACGGCCGTTTCCAATACCACCACTTGCAATAATGACATCTGCACGACCCAATGCAACGCGAAACACATCTGCAATCATTTCAGGGTCGTCCCCAACCGTAACTTTGCTCGATAATTCTACATTTAGCTCACGTAAACTTCGTGAAACATAAGCCGCATTTGTATCTAATATGTCACTCACCAGCAATTCAGTGCCAATGCTGACAATCTCTACTTTCATATTTGCCTTTACCAACTAAAAATTTCTTTACAACAAAAGCTCACCCGTCAACAAACACGTTTTGCTTTATATTTGATAACACCTAAGGACGAGTTAGTTACAGGTAATATAAATCGTGTTGCTTGACAATTTGCTTACTATCGATGTTGATTAATTTATGGCAGGCAAAGCTCCCACATAAGACACACGCAATTCTTAACTATTATGGTGCTTGCTTTGTGACAAGAGTAGTTGATATTGGCGAACGGTTAGATCCGTATTGCGAATCTTAAAAGCCAAATCTGCGGCTACATTTTTCATCAATTTATAGCCTAACTCTGGATATGTATCACATAGATTCATCAACTGATCACGCTCGATAATAAGGAGCAAGCTGTTTTCCTGACTTACCCTCGCCGTCGCTGAACGAATTCCTTGATCAACCAACGCAACTTCACCAAACACTTGTCCTTGACGCAATTCAGTTAGCACAACAGGTTCATGAGCCGATGGATCTGCTCCTACAAAAGAAGGATTCATAATGATTTCGACACCACCGCGTGCAATGACATACAGATCGGTGGTATTGTCGTTTTCTTTAACCAATATTTTCCCTTTTTCATAGGTGTCTGAATTGCAAATTGAAGCGACCAATTCAAGTTGTGTGGTGGAGAGATTATCGAAGATGTCCGTTAATGACAAAATTGCCGTGATGCTTTGTTGCATTTCCTTTTCCTCTAGTTGCCTTCCGAAGCGATTCTAACATAAAGAAACAGCCGTCGCAATGCCATCAATCAAGTAAAATCAACCTGATATTATCGCAAAAAGTGCATCCACAACGGCCGTTTCAATATAAATTCTAAGCTTGCTCCAATTGCGTCTTTTTCTTGGCAATTGTTTCCATCAAAACATCAAACGATTTGCTAAAGGCATCCACCCCATCTTCCTGTAATTTTTCAGTGATGTCATCCAGATTAACACCCAGCTCAGCTAAATTGTCGAGGGTAAGTTGCGCATCAGCAACGGCCGTTTCTAACGTATTTTCAACTTTACCATGATCACGGAATGCATCCACAGTGGCTGGCGGAATTGTGTTAACCGTTTCCGGGCCAATTAATGTGTCAATATAAAGCGTGTCTGGAAAAGCTGGATTTTTGGTACTAGTTGACGCCCACAAAAGACGTTGTCGTGCTGCACCGGCGTCCTGCAGTCTTGCAAAATCCTCGCCGTGAAAAACATCTTTAAACCGTTGATAAACCACTTTTGAGTTGGCAATCGCCGTTTTGCCCATCAACGCTTCTGCTGCAGGATCATTCAATGCTTCCAACTGTTTATCCACAGCCGAATCAACACGACTCACAAAGAAAGAAGCAACTGAGGCCACTTTCGTAGGATCGCCACCATTTTCTAACAACTCAGTCAACCCTTCAATGTAAGCTTTAGCAACCGCTTCATAATGAGCCATGCTAAACATCAATGTAATATTGACGTTAATGCCTTCACTAATTAACTGTTTGACTGCAGGAATACCTTCGGGTGTTGCCGGTACTTTAATCATCAAATTAGGACGATTCACTTCTGCAAATAAACGGCGTGCTTCAGTAACCGTGCCCTCAGTATCTCGGGCTAAATGGGGTGACACTTCTAAACTCACATAACCGTCCCCACCTTCACTTTCCGCATATAAGTCCGAAAACAGATCGCACGCCGCTTGAATATCAGCCATAGCTAACGCTTCATAAACTGCATTTACATCAGCACCATCAGCAACCAATGCTTGAATTTGGGCATCATAATCATCACTATGACCAATTGCTTTTTCGAAAATTGCTGGATTTGAGGTCATTCCGCGTAAACCATCGTTATCAATTAATCCTTGCAAGGTTCCATCTTCCAAAAATTTGCGGCGAATATTGTCATACCAAAAACTCTGTCCGTACGCATGTAATTCAATTAAAGGGTTCATTCAATACTCCTTAGTAGTCGGCTAACTCATTCTATTTTTATGACTTGTGGGCTTAGTGGAGAACAAATAGAGGTTTAAATAAAACCAAGTTGTCATCTTTTTCGTTCTCCTGAAAGCAAATTCCGTTACACCGTTTGTCATGAGAATTTTTCCAGAATCTACTTATTCATACCCTACGCTACGCTTTTCAATGTTTGTGCAAAGTGTAACGAGATTGTATGAATGCGCAAGCAATTGGTGTAATAATTACACAAATCATCTATTTAGCGTTATTTTACACTTTTCATCCAATTAATGCCTCGAATTCTCATCCTCATAAACCTAATAATCATGTGCATCCTACCAAAATCTCCAATCTCAAAACTGATGGGAACCTTTTATATCCATCTGTCGTTATAGAATCATGCAGATGCAAAAAACGCCCAACGGCTTCTAGCCATTTTATCTGCCAAAAGGGAAACGGCCGTTACCCAATCAAATAAATATAGGACTCTCATTAAAAGGATTCGGAGATTTAACCATGAAACACAAAACAAACCTTTCCCTCTTACTCTTATTATTATTTGCGCTTGTCGTCACCGCTTGTGGCGGTGGGGACGCAGAAACAGTAACCCAGCCTATCGCTATTGCCCCTAACGAAAGCACCAGCGAAGAATCAGCGCCCATCGCTGTAGAACCAGGCAGCAACACTGCAGACAACACCAATGTTGCCGCTGAAACTGTTGTTGAAGAAGTTGAAGTTGCACCCATTGTAGAATATGAAGCTGTAGAAGAAGAAGCCCCAGCTGAAGAAGTTGCTGCAGAAGAATATTACGCTGAAGAAGATGCTGCCAGTGAACCCCTGCCTCCAGCTCCAATGGCTACAGCTCCTGCAAGCAACAACATTGCCACAGCACCGTTGGCAACACCAATGCCCACACAAGCGCCATTACCACGCAATACCTTCTTTGAAGATTATGGTGTAAACCCTTACACCCTCACAACTGTTGATAATCTCTCTACCTTCTCCTTAGACGTTGATACGGGTTCATATTCTATTGCCCGCAGCTACATCATGGATGGGCACCGCCCACCCGCTGATGCTGTTCGTGTCGAAGAGTTCGTCAAT
>JBNKHS010000311.1:0-5398 GCA_050290485.1 Promineifilaceae bacterium (SeqCode)
TTGGGTTTTTTTTCAAAATATCAAGTTTCTGCTCCAAACCAGGGGCCAACCTTCAGTTTTACCTCATGAGGCTCATATTATATTTTTGTTAGACATTTCAATGGTGTAGATAAATGTTTAGGGGTTTTAAAAAATATCAAATTCTGGCTCAAAACCTAAAGGGGTTAGCCTTTGGTTTTATCGAAAAAGTCTGTTCGTGACAAAAACAGACCAAAAATCCATATTTCATCCCCGTATGACTCCTATTTTGTCTTGGTTAGATGTTTTGGTGTTGTACATAAATTTTAAATGGTTTTGAGAAATATCAAGTTTTGACTCAAAACTAGAAGGGGTTAGCCTTCAGTTTTACCGATAAACACTTGTTTACGATGAAAACGGACTAAAAATCCATATTTCATCCACATGAGACCCATAATAGGTTTTAAAAAATATCGAGTTTCGACTAAAAACTCAAAAGGGTTATCCTTCGGTTTTACTGAAAAAACATCTGATCATGACGAAAACATGCCAAAGATTTGTATTTCATCCCCGTCTAGCTTCGTTACACTCACGTGAATGTGATCATTGGCTTTGAAGTTATCTTGCAGCCAATGTTGCACTTGAGGACTGACAACAATGCGGGCCATATTGTTTGGCTGTAACCGCCATACCGTGCTCGTTTTGTCATAGACACCATCATAATAAACTGTAACTTCACGGGTTTCTGTACGCGAGTTAATGGCAAAGAACGGCCAATGTTTTTCTGTAAGGTTAATAAAACCTTTGCGCAATGCTAAAGGCTTAAGCTCAGAAACATAAGAAAATCCATCTTCTTGTGGTAAAGATACGGCCGTTTCTACTGTAGGACTGCTACTTGTTGTAGATGTCTTTGCCTTTGTAGAAGATTTCCGGATTGTTTTCTTGCCTTTCTTACCACTCAAAAACTGAATCAAAGGCAACAAAGCATCAATCTGTTCACTTAAAACTTGCACAACAGCCACGCTCATTGCTGCAACTTGTTCTGATTGGAAACGCCGGCTCAAATAAAAAGGAACCATCCATTTATCATCATTGTTAAGGTATGCCGCTTTTTCTATCAATTCATGAGCGGGATCAGGAAGCAACTTGGTGACATCATCCTTAAACAGATCTTGGTAATTCGTTTGCCCTCCCGTTTCTTCATCAACCTGAATTTGTTGTAGGCGAATCGACCAACTTGGGCCAAGTTCTGTAATCAAACGATGGGCCATCGTTGGTTGTGCCGTCGCAAACTTATATAGCTTTACCAACGCTTTCTTATCTGTTTCAGCGAGCTGCATTTCTAAACTCATGGGCCGCGCATAAAAAGAAATATAAATATCTGACTCCACATCTGATTCAGCAGCCAGATAGACGCTTTGTGTCTCTTTGTTTAATCCGGCATAGGGCAAAATAGTCCGTGCCTCATGAGATAGATTGGCGTGTAATTGATGAATAAAGACTTCTAATTGTTCTAAAGCAAATTTAATTGCAGTCTCTTCCCCTGCCCAGCCAAATGCGGTAAAGACAGGCATGGGAAGCCCGGTAAATTGGTTAGTTGCTGACATAGTTCAATTTCCTGCTTACTATTTAGCTGTTGTTCAAAAAAATTATTATTGATGAAGCGAACAACAGTGTTTAGTTCATTCACGCCTTGTGTGCAATCAGATCGTATGTGCGTAAATGGACTTCAATTATAAATTTGATAAGAAAACTTCTCTTTCGATTGTTAATCGCATGACCCCAAAATGGCACAGTAATCGTTTTTTTGTGCGTAATCTCATTATCAATGCCAAGCTTTATGCTGGGGATTTGTTTGAGGGTTCCGTAAATGCTTACTCTTATTTATAGCTGAGGATTAGCAGAAGTCAAATAACGAGGATAGTCCAACCATGATATGAGAAAATAATTATGATTTTCGACAATTTTAGGGACTCCAAACCTTCATCTATTGCGTATTCCGCATAAATAACATCTACGGAATACGCAACAAATAGTAGGCTATCCGCTATGTATAATTTTACTTAATGCGATAGCCCGCATAATCGTTATTAAACAACCACGCTACTAATGATCCTATCTCGATTGTTTCCGGCAAATAGGTCAACATCGTAACCGAGGAGGTCCCTCTGGTATGCAATTTGTGTTGCGTACGCTGCATCCGTTGAAAACGACCTTGCCATGTTTTCCAATTATACGGCCGTAAATCGATCCATCCCTTATTTGCCCACGCATCCAAATTACCATCTAAAGCAACCTCATGATAGATGCTTTCAGGGATATTGATTTTAGGGCCGCGAATCAACTGCTTACCATCTGGTGACAAAATAGGCACCCCAATAGAAGTGATTTGTGTCCGTAATAAATCATTCTCCAACAAAAATTGATAAAGCACTTCTGATATATCTGTGGGCGCCGTCTCAATGACTTCCCGCAACGTACCATAATTCAATTTGAGGAGATGTGCTTCATAGAGCAATTTCGACAGCTCTGGGGGACCCAATTGGCCGAGTGCAACACTATGACTTTCTGTTTGATCTTCGATCCGGGCTAACTTATCCAATGCCGTTTGGCGCAAAACACCAGCACGATAACTTGGATTCAGAATACTGCTATCAATTCCCCCAATCACGTCATAGCCCGTATTGCTGCCCTTAATCTCTAAAACAGCTTGTTGCGCAATCTCTTCCGGCGTCACAAACTCCATCTGGTTGATATGGGTGATCGCTTCAAATTCACCACGGGCAAAAAAGCCATTCTCTCCTGTATCGACACCGGCCATGTGCAGCTTATCAATCTTGGCATAATGAGTTTCCTCGCCGCGCAAAACCAAAGTGCCGTTCAAATCTTGTGCTTGACTTTCATAACGGAACATTGGCGTGCCTCGCACCTTAATTGCTTTATATGCTACACGACGATAGCCAATCATCGCCCCTGGCTTCAACTCTTTAACCAAGGGGCCACCAGGCGTACGGGCCATTAAAAATAACAATCCCGTGTGCGCAAAAGCAACGGCCGTTTTGCTCATCAACTTAGCACTAGGACGATCTTCGCTATGCGTGTAAGGAATGTTCAACCCCATCCCGCCCGTTCCTGTTGTTCCAATTTTCAGGTACAAACGCGTGCCAACCTCACACATCGCCTTATGAATCATTTGTACGTGACGAATGAGTTGGGGAATTGAAGAGGAAATCAGCAAGGTACTAATGTTTTGCTCGATTGACTTGCCCAAAGCATCCAACGCATCCAAATCTTGATGATCAACAATTTGGCGCAACTGCTGCAAGATGTCATGGGTCTTTTTGCTGAGGGAGGGCACATCCTGATAACTAATTGCCGTTGCCGTGTTGATGCTATCAACAATCACATCTGGACGATATTGTTGAATCAGTTGCACCAACGCAGAGCGTGCATACGCTTCTTCCAATGTGCCAAACAAATCATTGTACAATTTATCTCGCTGTACACTTGACTGCAACAAGCGACGACGACGTTCTAAACGAAATTCTTCGCGTACAAAAACATCACCCCATGCCCCTACAAATTCAATGTGCGGGAACTCGCGCCGCGCGTCATGCAAAAATTCGCGCACCTCACCACGAAACAGACTGGCAACAATAATGCGTTCTGGCTCCATTTGTCGTGCCATCTCACGCACAATTTGCGCACCAACAAGACCAGCACCTCCTAATACCAAAATACAGCGGTCGGACTTCATCAGAACCTCCAAAAATAGTGGGAATTTTGATCAATTTCACCTCGTAAAATGGCGAACTCGATCGAATAGGTAATAAAAATGAAAACGGCCGTTTTCTAACATTTGCAGTGGGGCAAACTGACAACCGTTTCTATGCAATTATACACGGATTATGGGGAAACTTTACTTAAGGAAGGCCAACAGTGCCAAAAATTTAAATAAATGAGGAACATACTCACCCGTTTTTGCGCTGGTCATCACAAATGGGGCATTAATTTCTTTGGCAAACAACTTCGCTGGGGTAGGATCATGGTCTGGATTTAGATCTGACTTGTTGCCCACAACCAAAAATTTTTGGTTGGGTACTACTTTTAAGATTTCTTGATGCCATTTAGGCAAATTAGCAAACGTCTCTGGCTGCGTGACATCATAGACCAAGGCAGCAGAGCGACTGCCACGATAAAACCCTGTACGCACCGAAGCGAAGTGATCTTGTCCAGCCATATCCCAAATCGAAAGTTTGACGGTACCTTGTTTAAGCTGCACCGTTTTGGTCTGAAAATCAACCCCAATCGTAGCTACGCGGGATGCTTCAAACCGCCCTTCACAGTATTGGCGAATCAGGGATGTTTTGCCCACGGTACCATCGCCCGCGACAACAACTTTTAACAATGGAGGATTACTCATTATTTACCGCTTCCATTTCCCAAGATAATGTTCATGAGGGAAGATCAATTGTTCTGCTTCAATGGGCTGGCTTTCTAACAAAGGGCGATTTGCTTTTTCAAAAAGGCGGTGCAATCCTTCGAGGAAGCTTAGTTGACGTTGGGCTGGTTCTGCTGAAAATACGGCCATCATGGTGGTCAACTCACCGGGAACAAAACAAAGATAACGGCCGTTTTCAATGCTTGTTGTTTTCATCCCTGCCCCAAAAATCTCCTGCGTTGCGGCGCGATAAGAAGAAAGCATGGGCACAATCAAGGCAGGGTCCATATCAAACTTACCGAGGGTGCTAAGTGGCATTCCCGATTCATTGTCGTAGATTGCGTAACCTTTGGCTTTAGATGCATGTTTACGTCGAATTACATAACTTTGGCCATCGGTCACCGCTTCCCGCCAATCCTCATCAGAAAGCTCTAGCAACCCACCTACTGCTTGAATTTCTCGTTGATAATGTGCATATAACTTTTGAAACTGTTGTTGGTTGATATCCCCTTTGGCAAAATCCTCAGCCAACTTGTCGATTTTTTCGTCAACCTTTGCCAAATACAATTCAGCTTCATCACGACCAGATGTTGCCACGGCCACTTCTGCTGGGGCTTCTTGCTCGGCACCAAAGGAGGGATTACCCACAACGGCCGTTCCTAAAGGTTTTGGCTGCTGCTTCTCTTCCAATTCATCTTCAGACTTACTCGTGACACCAAGAACACGCTTTAACCACTCAAACATTACTACTCCATACATACAAAAAGATGGCTCCAGTATAACAAGTAGCCCCAAAGAACCACATTAAATTGGCGTAAAACAATTCTGTAAAATGAATGACAATACAAAGAGAGGAAGGGAAAAATGTCAGGTCATTCGCGAATTATCGTTTATACCAAACAACCTGACGCAGCAAACAGCTTTTACGGCTGTATTTGTAAAGGGCCAACAGAAACATCGATCCGTGATTCATGTGGAATCGATTGCCAACGCACCTTC
>JBNKHS010000312.1:0-5392 GCA_050290485.1 Promineifilaceae bacterium (SeqCode)
GTTTACTCGGACCACGAATGGGCATTGTCAAGGATTGATGCGGGCGACAGAAATGGTAATAAGCTAGGCCCCAGTGAATGTGCAGATATAAGTGATATTTATCGTAGGAGATGGACCAGGTTCGACGTGAAAGCGGCGCTATCAATTCTCACAGTGTGAGGTTGGCCCTCTCCACAAAAGCTGTCTGTACAATGCCACTTAAAGACAAAGCCTTCAAGCCAGCGCGAATGAATTGACGACTACCTAAACGAACAATGCTGTAGAGAAAGGAGACCCGCCAACCACGTCTGCGTTTACGCAGTTGGGCGTATTGCAGACGCACATCTGGGAACCAATGATATTTCCTTGCTCTGGGTGGTTTAGACCAGAAACCGAAATGAGACGTGATGCCATAAAAATATTGGTTGAGTCCATCGGATGTAAAAATAGGTAAGGAATCTGGACGTAGACATTGCCAGACTTGATGGAGAAGTTGGTGAGCATCGGCAGAAGAACGACGACCGCTTCCCCGCTCTCCTCTCGCTGCAAGCCTTCGCGGGTACGTGTCCGTACCCATCGTAGTGGCAAGAGCAAGCGGATCCTCTTTCACCGTGCTTGTGACAAGAGCTTGGCAACTTGCTGGTATTGCTTTTTGCCTGTTCCATCTTTTCTTGGTGTCAAATTGGGCTTGACAAAGTGTGTCCATCATCTTCAAGAGTACTACCCCAGCGCATATCCGCTGGCCAGGATCATAGCTTGCCGAACGTCCACTTCTCAGTTAGTGATAATCTCATCCCACTACCTTAAGCTCTTTTGAAAGTAAGTTACACTAGCCTCTATTATTGGAGCCAAGAAAATTTCTGTTTTGTTGTTTTATGGACCCTTCACAGCGAAAATTGCACCTTTGGAACTTACTTTAATTGCATTATAATATGATTTTATACTCAACGCGGGCATAAAGTAACATTCCTACCAGAGTGAAAAATGTCACTTTGTGGCCGCGCACAGTATATATTCTCACTCTAGAAGTGAAAGCAAGAGCCAGAATTGTAGTGGTAAAATAAACTTCGCTCAACTTACATCCCAGCTACCCTAAAAAGATAAATGCACAACCAAACCGTTGAAAACACTGCCGTATAATGCAAACTCAATTTTAATGAGTGAAGCTTTGTCACGAGCTTTTGACCGGACAGTTTACTTATCGTTCAACTAAGTTTCAATGCTTCGTGATTTGATTGTAGTACCGTAAAAGTTTTTATGAATTATCTAAAAAATCGAAAATTTAGCTCGTTAAGATGGCAGCTAATCTTTATCCTGTCCAGTCTTCTCATCCTTCTTGGCGGTTCTGTAACAACAACGATCCTTGATGCAAATCACCATGATCAGGATTTCACGGCCATTCATTTGTCGGCCCAACAACACAGGCTTGTCCATCAGCTTGTTTTAGGATTTGCCATCCCACAGCAAGACTTTGATCAAGCATCTCTCATTGAGCAAATTGATAATAATTTATTCAAGTTAAGGTATGGTGGTCGGGTTGAAACCATGAGCGGCCATATTGTTGTTTTGTCGGCTCCTAAGGATGAACTAATCCTGGCTCAATTAGACGAGGTCGAAAATCGTTGGATTTTATTTCAGACACATTTGGAAGAAAATAGACCTGTCTTACTAGCGGAGGGGAACGGTAACGTGGAAGCGAAACGTGCTTTACAGGCCGAAGCCGATACCTTGTTGAGCACGTTGGATGATTTGGGCGAAATACTTGAAGAAAAAAGTTATATTAACACAATTAGAATTCAACAATTTCATGTTGGGTTACTGGTTGTTGCCGTTTTTCTACTTGTGTTAGGAATAAGCATTACTCGGGAACAGATTGTTCACCCGTTGGGTGCGCTCACCATGGCAGCTCAGAAATTTGCGCGGGGTGAAAAGCCAACGCCTGTATCAATAAATACACGGGCCGCAGAGGTGGTACAGCTTGTATCTGCTTTTAATCTCATGCAGAATGAGATTGAAACGTCTTACGCGCTATTGGAAAATCGGCTCGCACAACGAACTAAGGAGCTAACGGCCGTATTCGAAATCAGTCAGGAAGTAGTGCGTCAACAAGAAATTGACAAGGTGTTGGAAATGGTAACGCGGCAGACCAAATCTTCGTTAGGTGCTGCCGCCACTCATCTTTGCTTGATTGATGCAAATCAGTCCCTGATTAAACTCGTTTCTCGCAGCGGAGCTGTCCTAAATGATCCGGAACATACCTTTCAAACCAAGCTCCCACGCCATACGATTGAATTAGGCAACGCCGAAACCACCCCCACGCCCTGCTTGGAATGCACGTTTCTTTCCTCGACCTATAACGCTTGCTTAGCCGCGCCTTTAGTTGTTGGATCCATGAAGATTGGCGCGCTGTGCGCCGCTCGTAACGATGGTAAGCCATTTAACGACAGCGATTCGCGTTCTCTTTCTTTGTTAGCCAACTCAGCCGCCATTGCTATTTCCAATGCACAGTTACAACAGTCAAATGAGGAGATAGTGCGGGAAACGGCCGTCTTAAACGAGCGAGATCGTATTGCCAACGAACTGCACGACAATATTGCCCAAATTTTGAGCTTTTGCAATCTACAAATAGAGCAGATCCAGCTAGAACTCCCAGCAAACCGGCAAGATGATTTGTTGCCCAACATCCAAAATGTTAAATCCTCTATTGAAACGGCCCAAGCTCAACTTCGTGTTGCTCTGCTTGACTTAAAACAGCCCCTTTCTTTCCACGGTACCGATTTCATCTACGACTTGACCAAGGTGGTGGATGAATTCCGCCACAATACCGGCCTGGAGATCGATTATAAAATCACAGAAAAAGCCGTGTCAGGTTTACCTGAAGAGGTACAACGTCAGGCACTCTTCATTATTCGCGAAGCACTAAACAACACCCATCGCCATGCCCAGGCCACCAATGTCAACCTTTGGATTACTAAACTTCATAACAAGATTCGTTTTGTCATTTCAGATAACGGTAAAGGCTTTTCTCCTGATCAACTTAAGGGGGAAGGACATTATGGTCTTATCATAATGAAAGAACGAGCGCGTCGCATTGGCGGTCGAATCATACTTGAGTCTGCTCCAGGCAGTGGTACGACCGTAATTTTTAACTACCCATTCCCCTTCCCCTTGAAAAAACACAATAATGGAGAATATTCAAGATGAGTCGCAAACGAATTCTTTTGGCTGATGATCACGAGCTTTTTCAGGATGGACTGGCTAACCTAATTGAAAAACAGCCAAATTTCGAAGTCGTTGGGCGGGCCAGCGATGGCTTCGAAGCATTCCAACTAACGCGTCAGCTAATGCCCGATCTCGTCGTTATGGATATCCATATGCCTATCAGTGACGGCATAGAAGCCACTACGCTTATACGCTCCCAATTTCCATCTATTAAAATTCTCATTCTTACAGTTCAAGAAGATAACGACAGTCTGTTTGCTGCCATTAAAGCCGGCGCTAATGGATACATGCTTAAAACCGCCAGTTCCTCAGATTTCATAAAAAATATCCATATGATTTTAGACGGCGACGCAGTCATCCCCCCAAAGTTGGCAGCAAACCTGCTAACAGAATTTGCGCGCCTTTCGACCCAATCCCCTTCCCCAAATATTCCCTTAGAAAAATATGATCTTACTGAGCGAGAAACAGAAATACTCCAACTGATTACGGCCGAATATTCGAACGACGAAATTGCCGATAAACTGGTTATTAGTATTAACACTGTGAAGACGCACGTGCGCAACATTCTAAAAAAGCTTCAAGCATCCAATCGGCAAGAAGCAACCCAAATAGCAAGCCAACAAGGCTTACTGCCGGATAGTTCCCCGGTAAACCAACCACCTGAGGATTAATCCTCTCCCCAAAATCTCACCCCAAACTTAATCCTTCAACCATCATCCGAGCGATAGATTTGTGCCGCTGAAAAAGCTATCCTGAAATAGGCAAATAGTACCACAGTACTAGAAGGCATAAACGCTTGGCTTGAAGTATGCAGAGAAGTCCTGCGGGTAGACATCTAACACCTCTCTTATTTTGTTTTTGTGCAAACCGTTGTGCAACAGTGAAAAATATGGGCTTTGGCAATAATCCTTCCCAAAACAATATTTTTGTCTTTGGAGAAACCCTCTTTACAGAAGGCATTGCCCTTCTGCTCAGTAACCAGAAAGGGTTCAACCTTATTGGGCAAAGTTCCCTGATTGAAGTCACTCAAGAAATTATCCAAACCAAACACACAGATATCATTATTGTTGACAGTACTGACCAGAATAAAAAAGCTTGCATCCATACGCTAATTTTTAATTTTCCCCATCTTAGCTTCATTTTTACCAACCTAAACAACCACTCCATTCAAATTGTATCAAGCTGCCTAATTCAGCCTAAAACATCGTCCATTTTGACCGCAATTCAGCTAATAAGCCTGAAAAAATGGTCAATATTCAACTGATAAAATCATCATTGTCAAACACAAGGTACTGGCGTCTTCAATCTCATAATGTATTCTATTTGAAAAGGGTATGCGTGGTCCGCTTATGTGCTGCTCATTCATACCTTTTTCCCCCAAGGAGTAAAGGTTATGAAAAAGCAGTTGTTTCCTTTTATTGGTTTAATTGTTGTTTGTTTATTTATCATTGTGGTCGGCTCATCTTCGGCAACGGCCGTTTCCGCCTTCGAACCGGATGACACCCAAATTGCGCCACCCAATGAAGCTGAAGCTGTGGGCACCACCCTGCCATCGTGGCAAGAAATAGCTGGCGTAGCAGATGGTGCCCAATTGGATACAGCCGCCGCTAGCGCCCTGGATGCGTTTGCCCCTGGTGTATGCGGCCGTAACATCACTGCCGATGTCGTAGCATTAGATCAACCCTTTTACTACAATCGTTTGGGGGCGATCAACCCCAACGGCATGATGTACGCCCTCGCGCGGGATGTGGTTACCACGCAACTGGTAGGCACCATTCCAGTAGGAACAGTCGTCGCCGACATTCCCCCAGCTAATCGGGCTGGCCTGGAAGGCAATGTCGCCCTACGTTCAGACAAACGGCCGCGTCCCATCGTCCTGCGCATGAACGAGAACGACTGCCTCGCCCTCAACTTCACCAATTTGCTGGATCCGGTAAGTTTTATATTTAACCTTCCAGGCGAGTTCCCCACCGGGCAAATTCTTGGCCTGGGAACGCCAATAAATCCACAAATTGAAAACCAGCCGCTAACCCGAGAGGCCTCGATCCATATCGATGGCCTTTATTTGGTTGGCGACATCGGGTCTGGTGGTTCAAATGTAGGCAAAAATACACCCAGCAGCCTGGTCGCTCCTGGAGCCAGTACCACCTACACCTATCAGGCTGGCCATGAAGCCACTCATCTTATGTAC
>JBNKHS010000313.1:0-5380 GCA_050290485.1 Promineifilaceae bacterium (SeqCode)
AAGCGGAATTGTCAAAGTTTATGACTTGCAAATTGTGCCTACGGGCCTCTTGCTGGTGATGGAAAATTTTAACGCGATCTCTTTAGCAACTTATCTGCAGCAGAGGAGCATCTCTTTGCGTGCTTTTGTGGATATGGCTATCCAATTAGCCTCTGCGCTGGCGTTTGTGCATGATCAGGATGTGATTCATGCGAGCATTAAGCCACAAAACATTTTGGTTGGTGATGGTTTTACAGCGAAGTTTTGGGATATTGGGGTGTCTTCCTTAGTAACGAGGCATTTATCTTTGTATGATGATGAAGTGATCCAGAAGGTGTTGCCTTATATTTCGCCAGAGCAAACGGGGCGTATTCATCACCAAGTGGATTATCGCACTGACCTTTACTCATTAGGGATTACGTTTTACGAGATGGTGACAGGCCAACTGCCCTACACGGCGTCTGATCCATTGGAACTGATTCATGCACATCTAGCAGGAACGGCCGTAAATCCTTCTAGGTTAAATCCGATGATTCCGACAGTCGTCTCTGATATTATTTTGAAGTTGTTGGCTAAGGAACCGGGGGAGCGGTATCAGAGTACAGCGGGGTTGTTGGCAGATTTGCTGTTATGTCAACAGCAGTTTGTGCAAAACGGCCGTATCGACCCCTTTCTCCTTGGACAACAGGATTACTCCAGCAAATTACTGATTCCCCAAAAATTATACGGCCGTGTTCAAGAAGTGACGCAGCTCCTAGATGGGTTTGAACGCATTAGCCAGGGCACAACTGAACTCATGTTAGTGACAGGTGTGGCCGGTATCGGTAAATCCGCACTCATTCAAGAAATTCAAAAACCATTGCTGCGCGAGAAAGGGTATTTCATTTCAGGGAAATTTGATCAGTTGAATCGCAATATTGCTTATTGGGCAATCACCCAAGCGTTGCAAAATCTTGTCTTGCAAATCTTAAGTGAGAGCGAAGAACGTATTGAGCAGTGGAAGGGGAAAATATTAGAGGCATTGGGTGAGAACGGGCAAATCATCATTGATGTGGTTCCCGAGCTTGCCTTAATTCTTGGCCCTCAACCCACTATCCAAGCAATTGAGCCAGCAGAAGCAAAAAATCGTCTTAATGTACTCTTTCAAAAATTCATTCATTTGTTTACGCAAGATAAGCAACCACTTGTCATTTTCCTCGATGATTTGCAATGGGCCGATTCAGATAGCTTGCAGTTGATTCAACAATTGTTGACTGCTCCTAAAAGCGCTCATCTCTACCTCATTGGTGCTTATCGACATGATGAAGTTAACCTGACTCATCCGACGATGTTGATGGTTGAAAGTGTGGAGAAGCAGGGTGTCAGTGTTAATCATATTCAACTTGATGCCATAGATGAACTCCCACTCAATTTATGGTTAGCAGACACCTTCCATCAAACAGAATCAGAAGTTGGTTCATTAACGGCATTGGTCCATCAGAAAACAGGCGGCAATCCGTTTTATATCAAGATGTTCCTTCATGATTTGGTTGATCGTAACTATATTCAGTTTGCCACGGGAAAAGGTTGGCAATGGGATATACAGAAGATCCATGAAATGGAAGCAACGGATAATGTTGTTGATTTGATGGTGCAGCGGATTGGCAAATTTGATGAAGCAACTCAAGACGCTTTGATGTTTGCTGCCTGTCTTGGCAATGCCTTTGATCTAGAGACTTTGGCTATGGTTGAGGCGAGCTCTGCAGATGATATTTTCAAGGCGCTGCAACCTGCATTGAATGCAGGAATGCTTGTTTTTAAGGGTGCAAATTATTCGTTTGTACATGACCGAGTACAAGAAGCAGCTTATTTACTGATTGAGCGTCAGAACAAAAAGGATATTCATCTGAATATTGGTCGCCTGATGTTGCAAAATTGCACAGAAGAGGTGTGTGATGAAAAGCTAATCGAGATTGTAACGCAACTGAACCTAGGATACGATGCGATTGATGATCCTGAAGAGATATTGACCTTAATTGAATTGAATATGCAAGCCAGCTACAAGGCTAGACAATCGGCGGCATTTGGCACGGCTTATGATTATTTGCAAATTGGGATTAACTTGCTAAATCAATTGGTGCAGGGATTGGATGATGAAGCTGATCTCCAGACTTGTTGGCAGTATGATTATGAGCTTGCCTTATATTTACACACCGAGGCTGCTGAATTGGCTTACTTAAACGGCCGTTTCCAACGTGCGAACGATTTGGTGGAGACCGTCCTGCGACAGGCAAAGACCTTAACACAAAAATTAAAACCTTACGAAGTAAAAGTTCAAGCGACGTTTGCCCAAGGTAAAGTGCCGGAGGCGATGGCCATTGGGATGGATGTGCTAAACCAATTAGGGTTAGACTTTCCAGAGAAGCCGAATCGAGCAGATATCTTAGATGCTTTTGAAGATTTGAAACAAATCTTAAATGGTCGCGACATTTTTGACCTTTTTGATCTTCCTGAAATGCAGGATCCAGAAAGCTTAACCGCGATGCGCCTCTTATCGAGCATTAGTATGCCTATATTTGCTGGATTTCCAGAACTATACGCCCTCAATGTATTCAAGCGGGTCAAACTTTCGATCCAACACGGAAACGCTTCAATTTCTGCTTCTGCGTATGCTGCTTATGCGGCCTTATTGTGTGGTGACTTGGGTGAATATGAACTGGGCACACAATTTGGGCGGTTGGCAATTAAGTTACTGACGAAACCAGAGGCTAGAGAATATACAGCTCGCGTCTTGACAACAGCAAACGCATTGGTCATTCATTGGCATACCCACTTACGTGATACGGTTTCGTCGTTGTGGCATGCCTATCATCATGGGCTAGACACAGGGGATTTTGCTTTTGCCGCAACGGCACTTTCCTATATTGCCAATAACTATCTGATTTTAGGTAAAAATTTAGTTGAATTTGAGCGGGAAACGGCAGCAACGAGCGCTGCTATCAAACAGTTAGGGCAGAGAGGTTCGCTAACACGCAACGAAATTTCCCGTCAGGTTGCCCTAAATTTGATGGGTAGATCAGAACATCCTATTCATTTAGTTGGCGAGGCTTTGAATGAGCATGAAACGATTCTGCATTATCAAGCGACCAATAACAAAAATGATATTTGTAAAATTTACATTCATAAGTTGATGTTAAGCTTTTTGTATGAGGAATATGAACAAGCGGCAGAATATGCGCGTAAAGCCAAAGAAAGCTATTTCGCCATTCCTGCATTGGGTTTGGTTCCTACCTTTAATCTGTTTCAATCGTTAACTTGTCTCGCTCTATTCCCTCACCGATCTTCTATGCAGCAACAACAACTTTTGGCTCAGGTCACAGAGAATCAGGCAAAAATGAAGAGTTGGGCGCACCATGCACCAATGAATAATCAACATCGTTATCTTTTGGTGCAGGCAGAAATGGCTCGTGTGCTCAAGCAAAATGATGATGCACTCTCTCTCTATCATGAAGCAATTGAACTGGCTAAAATAAATGGCTATTTGCCTGAGGAAGCTGTAGCTCTGGAGTTGGCTGCTAAATTTTATCTGGAAATTGGACAAAGTCGGATAGCCCAGCTTTATATCCAAGGGGCTTATTTGGCTTATGAGGAATGGGGAGCATTGGTTAAGCTAAAGTGGTTGGAACAAAATCATCCGGCACTCTTAGAAGCTCTGGTGCAACAGCGGTTAATAGATGGGCAAAGTAGGGGGAGTGTGCTGGAAACGGCCGTTTCTGGCTATGATGTCAATTATGTCATTAGCAACACCGACGAGTTAGATTATGGCACGATTATGAAGGCTACCCAAGCGGTTTCGGCAGAGATTGCCATCGATAATTTGTTGGAAACGTTGATGCGCTTTGCGATTGAAAATGCAGGCGCACAGCATGGCCTCTTAATCTTATCGCAAAACGGCCGTTATTTAATTGAAGCCGCCGCAACTGTACAAAATTACGAAATCACCGTTTCACAATCCATGCCCATAGAAGAAAGCGATCTCTTATCCGTGGCTGTCGTTCGCTACGTAGCCAAAACAGGAGAAAACTTATTGCTCAACCATCCGAGCCGAGAGGACCGCTTTGCTAAAGATAGCTATATTCAAACGTATCAACCACAATCCATCTTGTGTGTTCCCATTCGTTATAAGGAACAGGCAATTGGTATTCTATACCTAGAAAACAGAGTCAACGCCTATGTTTTTACTGAAGAACGGCTCAAAATGTTGCAAATTCTATTGGCACAAGCAGCCATCTCCATAACCAATGCCTTACTCTATGCTGAACAACAAAAAACAGAAGAACGACTCAAACAATATACAAATGAGCTGGAGCGGAGTAACCAAGAATTACAACGGTATGCTTATGCTGCTTCCCACGATCTACAAGAACCATTACGCAAAATTCAAACGTTTGGCAACCGGCTGGAAAATGTTTACAAAGACCAACTCGATGTTCGCGGGCAAATGTATTTATCACGCATGCAAAATGCAGCTGCCCGTATGCAAACACTCATCCAAGATTTGCTTCTATTCTCCCGCGTGACAACACAAGCACAACCTTTCACTCCTGTCGATTTAAATCAAATTGTTTCTGGTGTTTTACTAGATTTAGAAATTCAATTGGCAGAAACCGATGCGAATATTGTTGTCGCGGGTCTATCTACCATCGATGCCGATCAAGTACAAATGCGACAATTATTTCAAAATTTGATCAGCAACGCGATGAAATTTGCACGCCATCAAGTTCCCCCAATGATTACGATCAAAGAGCGAACTTTGGAAAATGATCAGATTGAAATTAGCATCGCCGATAATGGCATTGGCTTCGATGAGAAGTATGCTGATCGCATTTTTGGCATGTTTCAACGGTTGCATGGTCGGACAGATTATGAGGGAACAGGCGTAGGATTAGCCATCTGTATGAAGAT
Organism: Promineifilaceae bacterium (SeqCode); assembly: GCA_050290485.1. Classification (GTDB taxonomy): domain Bacteria; phylum Chloroflexota; class Anaerolineae; order Promineifilales; family Promineifilaceae; genus JBNKHS01. The sequence goes on from JBNKHS010000313.1 coordinate 4,924, forward strand.
TGTTGAACGTCATAAAGGACATATTTTCGCTCGGAGCAATCCAGGGGAAGGTTCAACGTTTGTAATTACGCTGCCAATTAAACAGCAAGAAAGTGAGCAACTACCTTATTAAAACGATCTCATAAAAAGAGATTGGTTCAATCTCTAAAATGATAACCAGCATAGAACCTATCCGTAAATTGCTAAATCACACAAAATATGCGCACAAGCGAACTGTACAAAAGCCAACCAATTTTCACTTTTCTTGCACCATCGGGTGCGAATACTGCGTCGCTTGGCCAGCCAACCCAGCGTTCTTTCCACAACCCAACGACGTGCGGGATGCTTTTGGTCGTCGGGGACTGGCTCAGGCAGTGGTTCACCGCGTCGTCTCTTGTGGGCAATATGCTTTTGATAATCGGCTTCTTCAACCAAAAGATGCACATCTTCGAAATCATACCCTTTGTCCAAACAGAGA
>JBNKHS010000314.1:0-5379 GCA_050290485.1 Promineifilaceae bacterium (SeqCode)
ACCTTTAAGATGAAAGCACCGACAACTGCAGCGGCAACCGTACCGATGAATACGCCAGTCAACACTGCGAAATGCTTACCCAGTGGTATCACAGCCAGATAGGCAAAGATAGATCCCGGTGAAGGGGTTGCTACCAAACCCGCGTTGGAGATGGAAAACCACAAGTCAGCGGCCATACCACCAGCAATCACAGACAATACCATAATGGGATGTGCTAAAACATAAGGGAAATAAATTTCATGAATCCCACCAAGGAAATGAATAATCATAGCGCCTGGTGCAGATTGTTTGAGCAGCCCTTTGCCAGCAACAAAGTAGGCAATTAAAAGGCCTAACCCTGGTCCAGGATTGGTTTCCAGTAAGAAGTAAATGGAAAATCCCTGTTCTGTGACTTGCTGCACACCCAAGGGTGCCAGGATGCCGTGATTGATGGCATTGTTTAAGAAGAGGATTTTTGCAGGTTCTATAATAACAGCGGCGAGCACAAGTAAGCCTGCACTTACGATAGAATCGACGACTGCACCAAGCGCATTACTAAACGCTTCCACGACAGGGCCAATTGCAAAATAAGCAACTAAAATCAAAACAACGGCGAGGATACCAGCTGAAAAATTGTTAATCAGCATTTCAAAACCAACAGGAATGTGATCTTCAAGCAATTCATCAATTTTCTTGATAGACCAGCCCCCGAGTGGACCCATAATCATCGCTCCCAAGAACATGGGAATACCAGCCCCGACAATAACACCCATTGTCGCTGCTGCACCGATGATGCCGCCTCTGGCACCATAAACCATATAGCCACCCGTGTAACCAATAAGAATGGGTAATAGATAGGTAATGATAGGACCGACGAGTTCGGCTAAACTTTCATTTGGAATCCAACCTGTGGGGATAAACAGGGCTGTGATTAAACCCCAAGCAATAAACGCACCCATATTGGGAATGATCATCCCGGCCAAAAAACCACCAAAACTTTGAATCTTTTCTCTCATGTGGATTTCTCCTTCCATATGAACAACAAACGTAAATATGTCAACCTATTTTGTAGGTCAAAATTGATAGAGGGTGAGGACATTCCCGGAAATCTCCTCAAATAAAACGTCCGGTACGTTTTTTACAAATTGGGTCGTGTATTGTAATCGGCAAAATTATCGATTACTTATGTGAAAGCGTAGAAACTATAACTCTTTATTTTCAACAATTTATCGCGTTCACATTAATCAAGCCATTGTGTTATTGTTTCGATGTCTTCAGGAAGCAACAATGGATGAACCTGGATCACCTTCCCTTCTGTTTCAATTGGTGTATTTGTTAGCGGAACTGTCGTAATAATAAGTTCTGCGTTCTCAATAATATGTTGATCTAATTCTCGTAAGGAAACGACGCGCAATGAGCCTATTCTTGGGAAACGTGCTTTGAGTCGTGCGAGGAGCAGCTGCGCAGTGGCCATCCCACTGGGGCAGACAATGATGACTTCTTGAACTAAGTTTGGATGTTCCCGAATGTAGGCGGCACGTAATAAAAGAGCCATGTTGTTAATTTCGTTATCGGGTAGAGGAACGGCCGTTTCCTGCACAATCATATCTGCCAATTTGTGTGCCAATTCCTTTTCAAAACGATATTTGTCTGATAATTCAATCTCCCCTAATGTGTTGGGGACCCAAAAATCAAAGCGATAGCGCAAACAAGCAGGCACAATATGGATCACAAGACCGTCGCGTAATGTTTTATCATGGGCAAGCGCTGGCAATCCATACGTATCGACAACACGTTGGATGACATTGTCAATTAACTGCGTAAATGTCTGGTCAATCTCCAAATCATCTGGCCATCGATCATTACGTGGTGCTGTCAACAAAGACATTGCCGTATACGCAATTTCATTCTCGGGCCATTTAGCGATTGTTCCCCACCCTAAATGTTTGCCAATTTGGGTAGCGACAGACCAGATTTTTAATGTTTGCAACCAGTGCAAGGTTGGGACATTGACATCAACGTATTTGCCAGACTGAACTCGTTCGGCTTGAATGGCCAAGTTTAAAGCTAAATAAAGAACGGCATCATCTGTAAAACGGCCGTCTAATTGCGCTTCTGCATAAACAACTTGGGCAAATGTTCGTTTAACATCCCATCTTTTAATGATGGTGCGCACTTTCTCAACAATAGGCAGCAAGTCGGCATCTGTTCCCAAACCAAAAACCAAATCTTTGGAATGTGACATTTTGGTTAATGGCTCGCCAAATGGTGTTTGTCCCCACAAAAGGGCTGTAAACGCCAAACGATACCCTTTTTCTGGACCATGTAACAAAACACCATAATTGGGCCGACGCTCAATCATTAATCCAAATGTATTGACCCACTCATCAATCACGTCTAAATCTTTAAGGATGGTCGTGCGCGAAACCTGCGCAAATTGTTGCAACTGGTATAAGATAAATGGGTTTTCGGTAGCCAGGAGGAGTAAAGTCAAAAGCTGTTGTCTTTCTTCAACAGATAAAACCAATTGGATGCCAGCATTTGTGGCTAATTCTTGAGAAAGTTCAAGATATTTTTCTCGAGAGCATCTTAATTCAGCACCCATGCCTGGCGTGACCTTCAAGGTGACATCTCGTTGTTCCAACCAAAGGCGCAGCCCTTTCAACCCATAATTAACCTGTCGAGAGGTTAGCTTCATCTTCTCGGCCAAATCTGCAGCCACAACTGGTTCATCTGTTTCCAGTAGAAGATGGAGAATATCGCGTTGGCGGGTAGTAAGTGCTGTCATCATGAAATTCACATTTATTAATACTCTATTTATTCATCCACATTTGTAATTATAAGGGCAAAATATACAAATAAATCATTGATTGTTACAGCTTTTTGTACAATAGTTATGACAAAAGCAGATGAGTTAACTACGTCTGTAGAGGCTGAGCGTGAAATAGTTGGAGGTTTTGGGGAACAAATAAACGGCCGTATTCGTTAAAACAATAATGACATCATTACAAACAAAAGCGAGGCGACATCATGTTAACCACAAAATTTAAACTCTTATCCATCACCATGTTCATCTTCATAACCACCCTAACCGTATCCAAAGCCCAGGCATGCGAACCCCCGATGACAAGTCCCTGGTATCACTTAACCATCACAACTTTCTCCCCCGAGCTCCCTCCCACGTTTGCAATCAGTGTGCAAGATCAAAACATGTTTGGCGAAGATAGTCTCGTCTTAACCAACAACGCGTCTGTTCCCATCTACATTGTGAAAGATATGGACAGAGTAGCTGATTTACGCGCCATCTATGAGGATGACAGCCCCAACGCATGGCTAACGCAGTTAGAAACAATAAGCAGAGAATATTCGGCCGTTCCTCCCAAACAAACAATGACTATTTATCATGCAAATTATCGTGATTGGAGCGACGAGCTTGCCCAGTGGCCCGAAGATTATGGGGGTCGCCGCCCCGCTGATGTAACTCTGCCAGAACCACGAAGCAATGGCATCGCCCTCGTCCATCAAGGCGGTATACATCTCGTGCCATTTACGGAATCAATCGTCCTCAATCCTGAGTATCCAGCACAGGAAATTTGGAACAGCAATAACTGTCCCGAATATAATGAAGAACCAGTGCCAATCCCAGTACCACTGCCCGATCCCGATCCGCTTTCACAACCCGTTTTAATTGCGACTGAGGATAATACAGTAACAAACAATATTGCCACTGGCCCGATTTGGGCATTTGTGGGCATCATTTTACTGGCGATTGTGGCTGCGGGTATTTATTGGTGGAAGTAGCCCAATAGTCCGTTCCTCTTGTCACGGGTTCACCTAACCATGTAAACTGGCGGCTATTCTGATTCAAGCAAGTAATCTATTTAACGGCCGTTTAAGTAAATTCCGGAAAGAAATTTAAAATGAGCGCCGTTGCGGAATTTACTTTCAGGAGAACGAAAAAGATTCCAGCTTGTTTTAATTTAAGTTACTTTTCGTTCTCCACTTATAGCCCAATCACAAAGGAACCCCATGAAAAAACAATCCTTCCTCCTTTTATTATTCACCTTTATCTTCACCCTTACCGCCTGTGGTGATGAAACATTTGAAGAAGATGATGCCTTCTTCGATGAAGAAAGCGGTTTAACCGCAGACGATTGTTTTGAAGGTGAAATTTATGATCCTGAAACCGAAGATTGTTACCTTGCAGAAGATTTTGAAGAAGAACCATCAGGAGACAACGCAGAAGGTGGCTTAACTGAGGAAGATTGCTACGAGGATGAAATCTATGACCCCGAAACCCAATCCTGCATCTTCGAAATCTCCTGCGAAGATGACGAGGAGTGTGAACTGGCCCTCGCCGAACTATATACCGACGAGGAACTTGCTAATCTCGAATTCATAGCCATGAGCGAGGATGAATGTTTACCTGGCGAACTGTATGACGCTGATGAGCAAGTTTGCTACATCGAATGTGATACCGACGAAGAGTGCAATCAACTCGCCGAAGAAATCTACAGTGGCCTTGATATCTATCTCGTTGATTCTTACTCTGGAGCAACCGATGCACCATCTACAAAATCCAATGAACCAACAGAAGCTGAGCCCGTTGATTTGCCCAATGATCTTTCAGGCGGAGATCCTGAGCTGCCCTCGATTGCTCGTTACACAGTGGATGATAATCTCGACATCGAGCTTGTAGGCATTGACAAGTCAGAAGCAGATAACGAAGAACGGTATCAAGAAATTTGGGTCTTTTTGCGCCACATTTTGCCACCAACCATTATGAAATCTGACGTTGCTGAATACCACATTTTCACCGATGGTGCCGATGAAACTTTGGCCTATGTCTCCCCATTAGCCGATGATGCTAATGTGTGGCTGATAGGCATCGACATTGCAGATGCAGGACAGTCTGGCAAAATCAATACACCTGATTTTGTGCACACAACGATCCATGAATTTGCCCACGTTCTCACCCTAGAAAATGATCAAGTCCCGCCCGATACTTCAAGAACGGATGATGATGAAGCCTCAGATATTGAATTGTCATGTGCTACCTTTTACACAGGTGAAGGGTGTGCTTTAGCAGGCTCATACATCAATCAATTTTTTAACAAATTCTGGGCAGATGATTATTACAACGCATTTCAAGATGTCCTTTGGGCAGAAACGGATGATGAATATTACGACAATCTCTATGCCTTTTACGAAGAGCGGCAAGATCAATTTGTGACGGAGTACGCAGGCACAAATCCAGGGGAAGATATTGCGGAATCGTTTACCTACTTTGTGCTGCAAGACAAACCAACTGGGAATTCAATTGCCGAGCAAAAGATCTTATTCTTTTATGATTACCCCGCTATGGTCGCTATGCGCAATCACATTCGCGGCGAGTTGGCC